>NZ_CAKMJU010000026.1:0-129048 GCF_927416815.1 uncultured Acetobacterium sp.
AATGGGTGCACAACTTTTTGGGGACCCTTTGCTTAACTATTATTATACCAAACACATTCGGCTGATGTTTTCCGGCTTGCTTCTAAAATTATCGAGTTTTATTTATTTGAATACTTTTGTAGACTATTAGGTTTTATTGAGAATAATATTAGAAATGGTGACTTTATAAAAATAATCACAGAAGATCTTTTAGATTCTGGTATTTCAGTTGGCCCAGCCTATAAAGGCATTATTATCGAGAATGATCTCTTTTATAATGTCTATTTTTTCGAAGAAGAAGAGTCTCAGGTGAATGAAGATTATCGAAACAATATAGATAATATGGAAACAATGGTTGGGGGATATAGTCTGATTGTACGCTACAATGTTTCCATTGGATAATTAAAAGGCGTAATACTTTTTTTACTGAAAGTTGGCATTACATATAGAAATTATTTTTTTCATGAAAACCTTCCATTTTTTACGGGTTATATGTCAAATTTTACCTATTTTTAAAATAAAATAGGTATCATACGAACCTGTCATTTTATTTTGCATTTTCTTCACCGGAGATAATAAAATTTCATATTTCTGATTATTGTTCATAGAATTCAATTAAATTCGTTATTTAAGTCCGATAAATTATACATAAGCGCAAATAAATGAATTATTTTTTACCACTTATATGTCAAACTATGTCCGAAGTATATGTCAATGCACATCGTATGAAAATAAAAATAGCAATCAAATTTAAAATTAAGACTAAAATCTTTTGTCGCGAAATGTAAGTTTCGTGACAAAAGCCATAAAATGTGATAAACTATGATTGTCATCCTTGCATAACCAGATTATCTGTTCTAATTGGCTTTTCTAATTGGCTTTCTCAGTGGATCAGGCTCTCCAATTCGAGTTCGCCATTTAACAGCTGATCTACCAAATAAAATTTAGGAGTATTGTCATGCCAACCGCAACCAATCATACTGATAAAATGATACCCAATAATACCATCATCGATGAATTCCTCAATTATGTCTTGACCATCAAGGGTTATTCCGAAAAATCGGCTCAGGCCTACCGCTATGACCTGATTATCTTTTTTCGCTTTATCAAGCGCTATTTTGCCATGGTTCCCCAATCCCTCGACTTTGATGCGATTGCGATCGATGATATCTCACTTGATGATTTAAAAGCTGTCAATTTAGGGATTCTCTATGCCTTTCTTTCCTATTCCAGTAAGGAACGTCATAATTCAGATGCCGCCCGCAGCCGCAAGGTCTCATCGTTGCGTTCCTTTTTTAATTATCTCTGTAACAAACAAAAATACTTTCTGCCCAACCCGGTGACCGAACTCGAAATGCCCAAACTACCAGCCCGTCACGCCCGTTATTTAGAGTGGGATGAAGCCGTCGATCTTTTAAAAGGGATAACCGGCCGTCATAAAGAACGGGACTTTGCCATTGTCACCCTGTTTCTAAATTGCGGGATGCGGCTTTCGGAGCTCACCCAAATCAAAATAACCGATATCAAAAACGATGCCCTGCGGATCATCGGCAAAGGCAATAAGGAACGGACGGTCTTTTTAAACCATGCCTGTTTAAAAGCAATCAATCGTTATCTGGCGGTGCGCCAGGAATCCGACTCTCCCTATCTGTTTCTTAGCCAGCAAAATACCCCAATCAGCAATCGTGCGGTTCAGCACCTGGTCAAAAAACACCTGGCCAGTTGTGGCCTCAATACCGACGAAATCAGCGTTCATAAGCTCAGGCACACTGCCGCAACCCTGATGTTTCGCTATGGCAATGCCGATCTTCGGTCAGTGCAGGAAATACTGGGCCATCAGAATGTTTCGACCACCCAGATCTATACCCATATTAATGAAGAAACCCTAAGGGACACCATGAATCAAAACCCCTTGTCGCAATTCGTTAGCGATGATGACTAAATTATCATTAAAATAAGCATCCGCAGAAAAACAGCGTCTACATTTTGATCAAGACTATCGCTGCTTATTTTATTACCTAAACTGATCACCTAAACTAATTATTCAAAAATAGAACTTACGTTTGTTTTTCTGTTTTAATTATGTTATAATGAATTATAAAATTTTGGAGGAACTCTTATGTATGAGGATTTGAACAGCAAACAGATTGATATATTAAAATTTATTGATAGCCAAATGCGTGATAAGCGTTATCCCCCGTCGGTGCGCGAAATTTGTGCTGCCGTTAGTTTGAAATCGACTTCCACTGCCCATAGCTATTTAAAAAAGCTCGAGGAACTGGGCTATATTAAACGGGACTCGACAAAAACCCGCGCCATTGAAGTCCTGCGTCACGATCCCAACGAAACAATATCAAATTACTTTGACGAAAAAATAATTGTCTCGCTGCCAATCCTTGGTTGCGTAACAGCCGGTGCACCAATTCTGGCGATTGAAAACATCACTGATATTTTCCCGCTGCCGCTCGATTTTGCCGGCACCGAGGCTGCCTTTATTCTTGAAGTCAAGGGAACCAGCATGATTGATGCCGGTATTCTCGATGGCGATAAGATTATCGTCAAAAAACAGGAATCGGCAAACAATAATGACATTGTTGTGGTGCTGCTGCTTGAAGATAATGAAGCCACGGTCAAACGGATCTTTTATGAAGAGCCCAATAAAGTCAGGCTCCAACCGGATAATAAAAGCATGGATCCGATTATCTGCAAGGAGCAAGATATCAAAATTCTCGGCAAGGTAACCGGTTTAATGCGTAAATACTAAACAAAAAAAAGATGTGCAAACATCTTTTTTTGTTTTTGTTCGTTTGTTTTTGTTCGTTAAATTGAAGAAAATTTGTCTAGTCCAGTTTCATTTTTTCTTCAATATTTTTAAAGACATCTTTTTCAATATGATTCTTGTTTGCTTTTACCAGTTCAATCTGGCTTTCAAATAGTTGATTCTGCAAGTCTAAGATTGTTTTGCGGCTGGTTTCGCTTTCGATCTTGCTTTGTCGTAAATGCTCACGATATTGAGCCAGCAAATCATTCTTTTCTTCTAATTCTTTTTGCAGCAATTCTTTTTCTTCTGCCAGCGTTTCAAATTTCTCTAGTTCTTCAGCTAATCGCTGGTTTGTTTGTTTAAGCTCTTCTTTGACTTGATTAATCTCGCCAATTTCTTTGGCTTTGACTTCTTCACTGCTGCGAACTTCTTCTTCTGCAATAAAAAGCCGCTCAGTAATATTCATACAGCCTAGAATCGCAATCCGAATATGATTGGTAAAAGGATTAGCCGTCTTGACGCGTTCTAGCTCAGCATTGACGTAATCAGCAACATGTTTTATATGCTCTTCGTTTCCCTTTGCCTTCAAATTAAATTCGGTATCTAATATGCGTAATTCCATTATTGTTTGTTCAGGCATTTTTTCCTCCTGTGAAATAAATTTAATTCTCTAAATGTTTAAGGATGTTCTACTCTATTATATGTAATAACCTAAAGAATTACAAATGATTTATCAATTAATAATTTTCGATCAGACAATTAAGGTCTGTGTTTTCCTTGATTTGAAAGTCGATATTTTTTAGGCTGATGTGATTAAAGCCATCCCGTGATTGGTCATAAATGACCGGGATCGAGTAAATCGGTTTATTGTATTTGCTGGCATAACGAAGGGTATGGATGGTTCCGCTTCCCGGTGAAAAACTTGATACGATCACAAACCCACTCGCGCCGCTTTGCAGCCGGTCGCGTTCGATAAACTTATAGGGTTGCACGGTTTCAAGATGACTGTACTCCGAGACTAAGGCGCCCCCCGAAGTACAAATTTTTTCGGCCAGCCGGCAATTTGAACTGGGATAGACCGAGCTTAAACCCGATGGCAAAAAAGCGACGGTTTTTCCGCCAACTTCCAGACAACCGCGGTGACCGCAATCATCAGCCCCGACAGCCAATCCGCTGATCACCACAAAATTATTTTCGGCAAGAATTTTACCAGCCTGAAAGGCAAAATCACAGCCTAGTTGTGACGGACTGCGGCTGCCGATAACCGCCGCCCGTTTCGAATGATTTAAAATTTTTAGATCGCCCTTATAATAGAGTAAGATGGGCTGATCATCAAATTTAAGACTCTCTGGAAAACGATCATCGAAATAGCTAACCGCTTGAATTCCCAACTGATCACACTCATCAATTACCCGCCTGGCATAAGCCAGGGCTTGGGCAATGTCTGCTTGATAAATTTGACTTGAAATTAAATGAAAGGTTTGGCCAATTTCAATGATCTCGTTAAATGAAAGCGATTCGGGTGCAATAATCATGTCCAGCAATTGTTTAATTTTCTGACGTCCGACCCCTTTTAATTGCCTCAGCCCGATAATAAGTTCAGATAAGCGATTCATGCTTTTTATCCATACTTTTATTTATACCCCAAATTAAAGCGATTACTCGCGCAGCTGGGCATCAAAGGATTGTTTTAATTGGCAAAGGATTTGATCAATCACCGGACTGATATCATTGTCGTTAAGGGTACGTTCGTGATGTCTAAAGTTTAGGGCATAGGCCAGACTCTTGTAACCGTCGGGTATTTGCGCCCCGGTATAGACATCAAACAATTCGATGCTTTCAAGAATTTCACCGCTATTATTGCGAATCGTTGTCTCAATGACTGCAGCTGGAATTTCTGATTTTAAGACAATTGCCAAATCTCTGTTTGATGCCGGGAATTTCGGCAGATCGGTAAATTTATTATCCGTTTTTGCACAGTCAAAAATCGCTTCAAAAGACAATTGGCAGACATAACAACGTTTTGGCAGCTGATAATGCTTAACCACGATCGGATGAATCTCACCAATTTCGCCCAGTCGTCTGCCGTTAACAAAGATTTCTGCCTTACGGCCGGGATGAAGAAAGTCTGATCCACCGGCAATAAATTGTGGATATTGAATGCCGCAATGCGTCAGTAACAGCTCAACCATCCCTTTTAGTTCAAAATAATCGCCACTACCATAGCTAGAAATTGCCAATTTCTTTTCCTCGATCGGCAATTCCCCGGGCTTGTCATTTTTATGATAGGTATAAGACAATTCAAAAAATCGGCCACTTGGGTTTTTTCGGCTATCATTTAAGGCAATCACTTCCAATTGATGTCCGATTAAGCTACCCCGCATGATACTATTTTCTTCGCCGAGCGGGTTAATCAGGGCAATAAGATCATCACCGAGTTGTGAATTCAGTCCCTGAAGACGCTTTTCACTGGTAAACGAGGAGGTCAGGGTTTCATAATAGCCCTGTCCGACCAGGATATTTTTAAGGGCATCTTCAAATTTTTGAACCGGCGTTTTTCCGCCAACCATGGTTTCTCCCCCCATGATCGTCCCCGGGATCATATCGTAGCCAAAAATCCGCACCACTTCTTCAGCCAGATCTTCTTTTAGCTCAATATCCGGTCGAAAACTGGGTACTTCAACTTCTAAAATAGCATCACTGATTTTTTCAACCTTGAAAAACAAGCGACTCAGCATGGCTTTTATCTCATCAATAGTCAGTGTTATCCCAACAAAAGCATTAAACCAATTAATATCGAGGTTGACTTTTTTTAAGGGTGCGACGTTGGGATAAACATCGATCAACCCTTCAATCACCTCGCAAGCACCGATTTCTAAAAGCAGCTGGGTCGCCCGCAGGGCCGCGATGCCGGCGAGTTCTGGATCAACGCCCTTTTCAAAACGCGCTGACGCCTCGGTTCTAAGACCAAGCTGTTTGGCTGTTAAACGGATACTAGCCTTGTTGAAATTAGCCGATTCCAAAACGATCAGACTGGTTTTTTCTGTTATTTCAGAATTCGCACCGCCCATTACCCCGGCTATCGCGACTGGCGCCTTGCCGTTTGTAATCATCAGCATCGTTTGATCAATCTCGCGTTCTTTATCATCCAGGGTGACGATCTGCTTATCCGTGGTTCTTTGAATCACAATTTCCTGTGACTGAAGGCTATGATAATCAAAGGCATGCAGGGGTTGCCCCAGCTCTAGCATCACTAAATTGGTAACATCGACAATATTGTTAATCGGACGAACGCCACTGTTTAGTAGTTTAACCTGGAGCCACAGCGGTGACGCTTCGATCGTTTTAACCTTTAGCATCTTTGCGACATAGCGGGGGCAGGCTGGATCTGCTATTTTTACCGACAAATAATCGTCGATCTGATTTTGAGTCTCAGCAGCCGCGTAAGTTGCAAAACTGGACATAGGAAGATCCAGGGTTGCGGATGCCTCCCGGGCGATCCCAATGATCGATTGGCAGTCCGAGCGGTTAGCGGTTAACTCCACATCAATGATCACATCATCGAGCCAAAGTAGTTCTCTGGTATCGATTCCCAGCGGGGTATTGTCCGGCAGGATCAAAATCCCTTCGCCAATTTCTTTGGCAAATAAATCACTGTTCATGCCCAGTTCTTCAATTGAGCAGAACATCCCATCAGAAATCAGTCCTCTAAAATCACTCCGACCGATTTTGCTACCATTAGCAATTACCGCCCCATCAATGGCAACCGGCACAATCGCACCAACAAAGACGTTTTTGGCAGCGGTGACAATCACCAGTTCTTTGTCTCCAAGATCAACTGTACAGACAATCAGTTTATCGGCATTGGGATGGGCTTCAATTTTTGTTATTTTGCCTGTCAAGATACCCTCAACCTGTTCAGCAACAACCGTTAATGTTTCGACTTTGGTACCTGACATGGTCAGCGCCTCGCCAAAATCATATGGGGACATTTTTATATCAACAAATTCTTTTAACCAATTTAGTGAAACGAGCATACTTTGCTTCCTCCTATTTAAATTGCGCTAAGAAACGCAAATCATTCTCAAATAATAACCGCAGATCATTGATGCCATACTTGATCATGGTAATCCGATCGAGTCCCATCCCAAAGGCAAAGCCACTGTATTGATCGGGATCAATCCCACAGAATCGCAAGACGTTGGGGTGAACCATGCCACAGCCCAGGATTTCAATCCAGCCGGTGTTGCTGCAGACCTTACAGCCAATCCCGCCGCACTTAAAGCAGGTCACATCCATTTCCGCACTTGGCTCGGTAAAATAAAACTGGTGTGGTCTGAATTTCGTTTTGGTCTGCTCACCAAATAGTTTTTTGGCGAACAAATCAAGGGTTCCTTTGAGATCGCTCATGGTAATGCCCTTGTCGATGACCAGGCCTTCCATTTGATGAAAAACCGGCGAATGGGTAGCGTCGATCTCGTCAAATCGATAGACCCGGCCTGGCGAAATAATCCGTAGTGGTGGTTTCTGATCCTGCATGACCCGCACCTGTACCGGGGAGGTCTGGGTTCTCAGGACAATATCGTCCTGGTAATAAAAGGTATCCTGCAAGTCTCTGGCAGAGTGATCCTGGGGAACATTTAAATAGTCAAAATTATATTTAGCCCATTCAATTTCGGGACCTTCGGCAATCGAAAATCCCATTCCCAAAAAGATTTCTTTTAATTCGTTGACGGTTGTGGTGAGTGGATGTAGATTTCCAGCCTGGTGCTTTTTGCCCGGC
The DNA here is from genome assembly GCF_927416815.1 of uncultured Acetobacterium sp. Classification (NCBI taxonomy): domain Bacteria; kingdom Bacillati; phylum Bacillota; class Clostridia; order Eubacteriales; family Eubacteriaceae; genus Acetobacterium; species uncultured Acetobacterium sp. The sequence continues at coordinate 7,524 of NZ_CAKMJU010000026.1, forward strand.
AGCGATACATCAATGCCTTCTTCTTTTATCTGAGCTTCAATTTCTTTTTGTTCAAGCAAGAACTTCTGGGCTAAAATATTAGTCTCGATTTCTTCGCGGATTTCATTGGCTAATTTTCCAATAATCGGACGTTCCTCATTGGACAGTTTACCCATCCCCTTGAGGGCGATCGTTAACTCGCCTTTTTTGCCCAGGTACTTTATTCTGACATTGTCGAGTGTCTTTAATTCTGCAACTTGATTTAGATCAGCCAAACAGCGATCTTTTATTTGTTTAAGTTCTAATTCCATTACTTCTCTCCTTTTTTATCATGTTAAACTACTGAAATAAATTCCTAAATTAAATGATTCAATAAAAAAATCGTCCTTATAATAAAGGACGAAATAATTCCGCGGTACCACCTTAAATTAATACTTTATGTATTCACTCAAAATTTTAACGCAATTAACGTTAGAAGCTAGCGGCCATCAAAACTGCGATGGCGTTCACATCTAAAACTCCAGAGGGAATTTCAATAAATCTAAATACAAAATCTCTCAGCCTGGGATTTTTTCTCTGTAAAATTTAAAATTTATTTACTGGCTCTATCATTGTTGATAATCTATTTAATTGTTATTATTATAATTGTGTAATCATTTCGCTGTGTGATTTTACTGTGTGATTTTTCAGTAAAACTAACTTATTTAAAATCTCTAACCAGGTCATACATAATAATCCCGGCTGCGGTTGCCACATTTAGCGATTCAGCCTGACCAAAAATGGGAATTTTGAGTAAAACGTCACAGCACTTAGACATTTGATCCGACATCCCTTGAGACTCATTGCCCATCACAATCGCAAATGGTTCGCTCAAGGGTTTGCGTTCCCATAAGCAGCTGCCCGTCAAGGCGGTGCCAATGATCGTAACCGACTGACTTTTTAAGTGCCTGACATAGTCAAACAATGACTCAACCTGATAAATTGGCAGGTGAAAGACCGAACCCATTGAGCCGCGTAGCACCTTCTCGTTATAAATATCGGCCGTTTTGACTGATGTGATGACACAGTCAAAGCCTGCCGCATCAGCCGTTCGGATGATCGTACCAACATTGTAAGGATCCTGAACATCCTCGAGAATCACATATCGTTTGAATGTTCCTGGTTGGAGCTTTATTTTGTCGAGTACACAGATGATCCCTTCCGGTTTTTGCAAACTGGAAACAGATGACAAAATTGACATCTCAACAACCGCGATACTGACACCATTCCCAGCTAAAACCATTAGATACTGGCTGACCAAATCCGGATTAATTGCTAACCATTCTTTTGTTACAAAGACCTGTTTAAAGCGCAATTGCTTTTTGTATGCCTCTAAAAAAAGCTTGCTTCCCTCGATTACAAAGGCAGCTTGCCCATCCCTGAAAGACTTACTACTGAGTTTCCGCAAATATTTGATTTGATCATTATTTTTTGAGCTGATTTCTAAAAACATCACTAATGATCTTTTCGGGATAGCTTATTGATCTCATTAATCGAGCGGTTTTCGCCCATGACAATCAGTTTATCTTTATTATGAAGGATATCACTAGCTAAGGGTGAAGCATTCAAAACATCGAGGGTGCGAATGGCAATCACATTTAAGCCATACTTTTCTCTAAGATTCAATTGATCGAGGGTTTTGCCTTCCCAGGCATGAAGCGACTCGACTTCGACAATCGAGTGATTGGTATCGAGCTCTAAAATATCGATAAAATCGCCTGAAAAAAGGTTATGTGCAACCCGCTCACCCATATCGCGCTCCGGAGAAAAGACTTTCTTTACCCCGAGTTTTAGCAATACCTTTTCATGCTGAGCATTATTGGCTTTGCCATAGATCTCGCTGATACCCAGCTCCTGAGCATTGACAATTCCCATGATACTACTATTAATATCAGAGGTGATCGAAACAACAACAGCATCGACATTTTTTAAGCCGATCGACTTGAGCGTGTTGATATCGGTCACATCCGCTTGAACGGCATAAGTAACCTGGTTTGCAATGCTTTGAATTTTTTCTTCGTCTTTATCGACAACAACAACATTACAGCCCAACTCACTCAGGGTAATGGCCAGTGCTTCACCAAAACGCCCTAAACCAAGGACTGCAAACTGCTTTTCTTTCAATTAATACTCCTCCTCTAGCCGATCATAATATTGCCTTCCGGCAATTTAAAATTACCGACGTTTTCGCGCGATCGCTTTTCACTACGTGATATCGCATAGGCTACCGTCAGAGGACCCAGTCGACCGACAAACATGGTAATACTGATCGCTATTTTTCCCCCGATTGATAATTGCGGGGTCAATCCGGTTGTTAAGCCGACCGTGCCAAATGCCGAAAGCACCTCAAAAACAATCGTTTCAAAAGAAGCATCTGGTTCAGTACATAATAACACAAAAATCATCAAGATGACAATAGCCAACGCAATCACAACAACTGAAATTGCCCGCCGGATAGCGGGATCCATAATTGTTCGTTTAAAGGCAATAACATCTTTTTTCCCATGCAACACCGAGCCAACCGTCATCACGATAATCGCAAAGGTGGTTGTTTTAACACCGCCACCGGTCGAGCCTGGCGAAGCACCGACAAACATCAAAAGCATGGTTAAAAACAAGGACGGAGCTGTCAGGGCGCCGATATCGATGGTATTATAGCCAGCAGTTCGCGGTGTTATCGACTGAAAAAAAGCGGCCATGAATTTTACCGGCAGGGATAAATTGCCCAGCGTTTTGGGATTATGATACTCAAAAATAAAAAAGAAAACAAATCCAATAATCAAAAAAATCCCAGTGACTGTTAAAACCAGCTTGGCATGCATACTCATTTTCTCAAACTTGCGGACATTAATTAAATCACTGGTAACCGCAAAACCCAAGCCGCCGAGGATGATTAAACCACCGATAACAAAATTAATAATGAAATTACCGACATATTTTGTTAAACTGGCATAGTTCCCAAACAGATCAAAGCCGGCATTGCAAAAAGCTGAGATCGCATGAAAAACGCTATAGGCAGTGCCCTGTAAAAACCCGTATTCGGGAATAAAAACGAGTGCCAATAGTAATGCCCCGATTGCTTCAATCACCAGCGATGAGAAGAAAATATACTTGGTAAATTTGACGATCCCTGAGATCGAATCCATATTCACCGAAGATTGTATTAACAGCCGATCTTTGATGGTAATCCGTTTCCCGGCCAACACAAAAAACATCGTCGTCAATGACATAAAACCCAAGCCGCCAATCTGAATCAAAAAAATAATAACTATTTTCCCGAAACTTGACCAAAAGGTTCCGGTATCGACAACCACCAGGCCTGTCACACAGACTGCTGAGGTCGCGGTGAACAAAGCGTTGACAAAACCACCACTCGCTCCTGAGGCACTGGCTATCGGCAGGGTAAGCAGGATTGCTCCGAGCAGAATCACCAGGGCAAATCCATAAATCAGCATTTCCGCGGGGGAGCGCTGACCAACAAACTTATTGAACTTCCAACGTAATTTTTCTGCCACGATCTTGTCTCCACCTAAAATATTTAACAACCATACTCATTTTAACACGCTGTTATGAAAAAGCAACAATAATCTACAATAAAAAAACTTCCCAAGCATGGATAATCCGTTGAGAAGTTTTTTTCGTACGATTAGTTCATGTTTTTCTTTGATACTTCAACTAAGTCTTTGAATGCATTGCTGTCATTCATGGCCAAATCAGCTAAGATTTTACGGTCAATTTCAACACCAGCTTGTTTTAAACCAAACATAAATTTGCTATAGCTTAAGTCATACATTCTGGCACCAGCATTGATTCTGGTAATCCATAATCTTCTGAAATTTCGCTTCTTTTCTTTTCGGCCAACATATGAAGATCTGAGTGCTCGCATAACGGCTTCATTCGCTGATCTATATAACTTACTCTTGGCTCCATAATAGCCTTTTGCAAGTTTAAGTACTTTTTTGTGTTTCTTCTTGGCATTTACGCCTTTTTTAATTCGCATTATTTATTTCCTCCTATCTTCAAATATTATCTTTTTACCATTTTGATCATTTTCATTACGACTTTAGCATCTCCAGGAGCCAAGCCAGTTGCTTTTCTTAAGTTTCTTTTTCGCTTACTGCTTTTTTTATTAAGAATATGACGTTTTCCTGCTTTTGTCCGTTTAATAAAACCTGATTTTTTTATTTTAAAACGCTTTGCAGCACCACGGTGTGTTTTCATTTTTGGCATAACTATTTCCTCCTCCCTGTACAAGGTATCTTTTATAAAAAACTATATCTGCAGAACTTAATCAAAGACCGCTAAATTCCGGTAGCAGATAGTCAATTAACACGTTGATTTACTTATTTTTGCTTGGGGGCTAAATACATAACCATATTTCGGCCTTCGATTTTAGGGGCTTTTTCAACCACGGCAAGATCTGAAACACGTTCGGCAAAATCAAGCAATACTTCTTTTCCCTGTTCTGTGTAAGCCATTTCACGACCTCGGAAACGAATCGCCACTTTGACACGACTACCTTGTTCCAAGAATTTGATGCAATTTTTAATTTTAACATTAATATCATGCTCTTCAACTCGAACCGACATACGAATTTCTTTAATAACCACAGCTTTTTGATTTTTCTTAGCTTCTTTTAATCGTTGAATTTCTTCATAGCGAAACTTTCCGTAGTCAAGAATCTTACAAACCGGCGGTTTGGCGTTTGGTGAAACTTTCACTAGATCCAAATTTTTTTCATCGGCTAATTTCTGAGCGTCTTTTGTAATCATGACTCCTAGCATTTCACCGGCTTCGTCAATGACACGGATTTCGCGATCGCGGATCTCGTTATTAATTTCGTGTTGAACATCTTTGCTAATAGTAATATACCTCCATATATAAAAATTGCAGGTAGAGTTACTCCACCTGCAAAAAAATACTAACGAACATCTGTAATGCGTTCATTCATATTTACCTATTTCCCTGAGAAATGAGGTGAGAAGTGGGATTCCTCTACTTTGTTACTCGACTATTATATGCCTATTCACGCTTATTGTCAACTGTTTTTTTAAGAAAGTAGCGCCCGGTCATTGGCAAACTCTTCGCCGCTGACCTGACCAAATCGTTTGAGTAAATCTTCAACCGTCAGCTTCTGTTTTTCTTGGCCGCTGATATCAAGGATCACCCGTCCTTCATGCATCATAATCAGGCGATTGCCATGTTCGATGGCATGACGCATGTTATGGGTTACCATCAGGGTCGTCAGATTTCCTTCATGGACGAAACGATCACTGAGACTTAGCACCTTATCGGCTGTTTTAGGATCCAAGGCAGCGGTATGCTCATCGAGTAACAAAAGCTTTGGTTTTTTAAGGGTCGCCATCAATAAGGTCAAGGCCTGACGCTGCCCCCCCGACAATAGACCAACCTTGGCATGCAGGCGATTTTCCAGCCCCAAGTCCAGATGACTGAGATATTCTTTGTAAATTTCGCGTTCCTTATTGCTGATGCCCCAGCTCAGTGACCGGGTCTTACCGCGACGATAGGCCAGGGCGAGGTTTTCTTCAATTCCCATATTACCAGCCGTGCCCATCATCGGATCCTGAAAGACCCGGCCGATTAGGCTAGAGCGCTTGTGTTCGGGCAGCTTGGTGACATCTTCGCCGTCGATCAGAATGGTGCCCTGATCAACACCAAAGACGCCCGCCACACAATTGAGACATGTCGATTTACCAGCACCATTACCACCAATGACGGTTGCAAAATCACCTTCTGCCAGCGACAGACTAAAATGACTTAAGGCGATTTTTTCATTGACCGTTCCCGCATTAAACTTTTTTTCGATATTATTGATTACCAACATTTTATTGACCGCCTCCATTCATCGATTTTTTGAGGGGGCGCAGATAGCTTTTAAAGACTGGCAGTGACAAGGCAATGGCCACCGTTATCGCGGTGAACAATTTTAAATCGTTGGCCGGCATCCCCAATTTTAATACCAGGGCGATGATAATACGATAGGTAATCGCGCCCAAAGCTAAGGAAATCAGACAATTGAAAAAATTACGGGTGCCGAAGATAACTTCGCCAATAATAACTGAGGCTAAACCGATGACAATTGATCCGATTCCCATTTGGATATCAGCAAAGCTCTGACTCTGAGCAATCAATGAACCGGAAAGCGCCACCAGACCATTGCTGATCACCAGGCCTAGGATAATCATATTATTGGTATTGATCCCCTGGGCTCGTGCCATTTGCGGGTTATTTCCGGTAGCGCGGATCGCACAGCCGATTTCGGTTCCAAAAAACCAGTATAAGAGACCAATAATGACCATCACTGCGATCAATCCAAAGAGGATCACCGCATTGGTCGGGTTTATTCCCAAATTACCCAGTGGTGTGAAGACCGTATCAATCCGCAGCAGCGACAGATTGGCTTTTCCCATGATCCGCAGATTAACAGAATAAAGTGCAATCATCGTTAAAATACCCGCCAGCAAGGCAGGAATTTTTAATTTCGTATGAAGAATTCCGGTAACCAATCCCGCCAGCATCCCGCCAACAAAGGCTAAACAGGTAGCGATAAAAGGATTCATACCATTAAAAATTGAGAAAGCTGCGATGGCAGCTCCCATGGCAATACTTCCCTCAACTGTTAAATCAGCAATATCGAGGATCCGATAGGTGATATAAACGCCGATTGTCATGATTGCCCATAAAAGGCCTAGCGATATTGCACCTAGTATAATCTCAAACATTATTTTGCCTCACTTCTTATCTATGATTATGTTGTTTTATAATTTTAGCAAGCAGTCATGCTGTCGATGACTGCTTGTTATATGTTGCTTATTTTATGATGTATTGTTTTAAGTCATCAGGAATGGTTAAACCAATTTCCTCGGCTACAGCGCCATTGATTGCATACTCAAATTTAGTCGCTGATTCGATCGCCATGGTTGCTGGTTCGGCTTCGCCTTTAAGAATTTTGACGGCCATTAGACCGGTCTGGTAACCGAGATCGGCGTAGCTGATTCCTAAAGTTGCTAATCCACCGGATTCAACCATTCCCGATTCACCGCAGATGACAGGTGTTTTTGACTGCGAGGCAATGTTTTGAACCTGTGGCATTGCTGAGGCAAAGACATTATCGGTGGGAATGTAGATCGCATCACATTGGCTGACAATCGATTGGGTCGCCTGTTGAACATCATTTGAATTGGTCACTGTTACCTCAACATAATTAAGGCCAAGTTTTTCAATTGCTTCTTTGGCAATTTTAGCCTGAATGACCGAATTATCTTCGCTAGAAGTATAAAGCACACCAACTGTTTTAGCTGTCGGCACCAATTTTACCAGTAGATCCATTTGTTCTTTGATTGGGTTCATGTCGGTTGTCCCACTGACATTTCCGCCTGGTGCTTCGTTGGAGTCAACCAGACGAGCTGCTTCATAATCGGTGATCGCGGTTCCCAGAATTGGGATTTCGGTCGTCTTGCCAGCAATGGCTTGGGCTGCCGGGGTCGCAATGGCCAGTACCATATCAACCTTGTTGCTGATAAAACGATCACTGATGGTTGATAAATTACTTTGATCAGCCTGGGCATTTTGAAGATCAATGGTAATATTATCACCATCGGTATAACCGTTATCGGCCAGCGCAGTGACAAAGCCTTCCCGGGCAGCGTCTAAGGCGACGTGATCAACATATTGAACAATCCCGATGGTTGCACTCTTGCTTTCTTCTTTTGTTCCTGATGTTCCCGAATTGGTGCAACCAGCCCCTAAGGCAACCACTGCTGCAACGAGAAGTAGCGTCATTCGTTTTTTTCCCTGTGTTCTCATTTCTTTTCCTCCATTTTGTAAATTTTATTCAATAAAACCTTTTCAGGTTGAATTGTTGGCCTTCTTTTCATGAGAAGCATTCTCAGTTCACCTAAAGTGTCTTTTTTGCCTTCACGTAAAAAAAATTCGTCTCTGTATAACAGGGACGAATAAAAATTCGCGGTACCACCTTGCCTTTGATGCTGACGCATCACGCTCTGCAAGCAACCGTAGTCACTTAGCCACGATAACGGTTGGCATCCGACCCAGCCGAACGGCATAGCCATTTCGGTGAGCAGCTCCCAGGGTGTATTCATAACGGTGTCTCGCTTTCTCGCACCAACCGAAAGCTCTCTGAAAAGATCATCCTATTATTACTTATTCCTGATCATCACTATATTATTTTTTATTATATTTATAGGGGTCGAATTTGTCAACCATTATTGCAAATTCGACCCCTATTATTAAGCACTTGACCTAAACTCGATAGTAATTCTTAAATAATTCCAGTCTCAGTCTAAGGTTAAAGATTTGGTTTTGATTTTTTCAATCAGTTTTTCTTTGAGATCGCTCAGGCTGATCAGGCCGGCATCGCCAGTGTCGCGGATTCTAAGCGCTAAATCGCCGCCTTCGGCTTCTTTATCGCCAATCACCAGCATATAGGGAATTTTTTGCATTTGTGCTTCGCGGATGCGGTAACCCAGCTTTTCACCGCGGTCATCGACCGAAGCCCGGACTCCAATTGCGGTAAGTTGTGCTTCAATCCCGTTAGCAAAATCATGGTGGGCATCGGCAACCGGAATAATTACGACCTGAACCGGAGCCAGCCAAACCGGGAATTTTCCGGCAAAGTGCTCAATTAAGATCCCGAAGAACCGTTCGATACTGCCCAGTATTGTTCGATGTACAATCACCGGGCGGTGCTTTTCACCATCGGAACCAATGTAGTTCAGGTCAAAGCGTTCCGGCATCTGGAAGTCCAGCTGAATGGTGCCGCATTGCCAGGTACGACCGAGGCTGTCTTCCAGATGGAAGTCAATTTTAGGTCCATAAAATGCCCCGTCACCTGGGTTTAATCGATAGTCGATGTTCTTTTTCTCGAGCGCATTTCTTAGCGCTTCGGTTGCTATTTCCCAAACCTCGTCAGACCCAATCGCTTTTTCTGGTTTGGTTGACAGTTCAACCTTGTAGTTAAAGCCAAACACCCTATAAATGTCATCAGCCAGATCAATGACCTTAATGACTTCCGCTTCTATTTGATCCGGGGTCATAAAGATATGGGCATCATCCTGGGTAAAGTTTCGCACCCGCATCAGTCCATGCAAAGCACCATGCAGTTCATGCCGATGCACCAGACCCAGTTCCGCCATCTTTAGTGGCAGGTCGCGATAGGAATGACCCTTGCGTTTATAAACCAGCATGCCGCCGGGGCAGTTCATCGGTTTAACGGCATAAGAAGCCTCATCAATTTCAGTGAAATACATGTTTTCCTGATAATGATCCCAATGACCCGAACGTTTCCAGAGATCGGCATTTAAGATAATTGGGGTCTTAATTTCCTGGTAACCGCGAAGCTGATGGATCTGTCGCCAGAAATTTTCCAGTTCATTTCTGATTATCATTCCCTTGGGATGGAAAAAAGGAAAGCCTGGTCCTTCTTCCTGGAGTGAGAAAAGATCCAGTTCTTTTCCCAACTTCCGGTGATCACGTTTTTTGGCTTCTTCCAGACGGGTTAAATAGGCTTCCAATTCACTTTTTTTGGGGAAGGTGATCCCGTAGATCCGTTGCAGCATTTTATTTTTTTCATCACCGCGCCAATAGGCACCGGCCAGACTTAAGAGCTTAATCGCCTTAATGCCACTAAGATTTTGGATATGGGGACCCGCGCAAAGATCCGAGAATTCACCCTGGCTATAAAAACTGATGACCGCGTCTTCCGGTAGATTTGCGATCAGTTCGGCTTTGTAAATCTCTCCTTCAGCATTTACCTTTGCCAGGGCATCGTTTCGGCTTAGTTCATAGCGGGTAATTTCAAGCCCTTCTTTTACAATTTTTGCCATTTCCTTTTCAATTTTTTCCATGATTTCTGGCGTGATAATCACATCGACATCAATATCATAGTAAAAACCATTTTCAATCGCCGGGCCAATCGCTAGCTTTGCCTGCGGATAGAGTCGTTTTACCGCCTGAGCCAGCAGATGCGAACCAGTATGCCAGAAGGAATGCTTGCCGCCCTGATCTTCAAATTTTAATAGATTGAGGGTGGCATCTTCACTAATCGCCTGACGGACATCGACAAGCTGACCATTTAGTTCCCCCGCCATGGTATTTTTGGCTAAACCGGGGCTGATATCAGTGGCAACTTCAAGCACCGTGATTCCGGGTTCATAAGTCTTTATGGATCCGTCTTTTAACGTAATAGTAATCATAATTTTCTCCTTTTAATTTTTTATTATGAAAGCAACTTAATTTCCAGCGATTTAGGGTATTGACACCCCCTGTGCCGACCAATTGCCGGTAGGGGTTATCCGAATGTCGACCGCCTCAATCGCTATCGTATTGCGTTTTGCTTCATGAAAACATTTATTTTTAAAACAAAAAAGCCCCTTTGTCAAACAAAGGGACGTATAAACGCGGTTCCACCCAATTTGATCCACCTTCGTGAATCCACTTAAGTTCTGAATAACGGTCAGCTCCGTAAAACCCTAATCAAAAGCAGCTGCATGCAGCATGCCAATCTTTCAGGTTTCGACTCCAAGGTGGTTTTTGGTTATCTCTGGGTTAGGCAATTACAGCCAAGTTGCCTACTCTCTGAATCCGGTGGATAACTTACTCGTCCTTATCAGCGTCTTTTTTCTATTTTAATTGTCTTTTAGTATAACCTTTATCTAAAAAAGAATCAATACTTTTTCGTATAATTAATTTTCTTATTATTTTTCAAATCATTTTTTTGAATCAGTTTATGTTTGAATCCATTTATCCAATTTACTGATGATTTGAACTGATAATTTCAATTGATAATTTCAAAGCCGCCTTCATAAAACACCATCAACCCCTGCCCATCGTGTGACAAAGCAGCTTGTCCGGAAAGTTGGCTCAGAAAGGCCGTCGAAAAATATTGAAATTTGACCTGTGTATAGATTTTTTTGGGTGCCAGATTAACAAAGCGAGCCAGGTATTTTTTTATATTTTGCGGTTCTTTTAAAAATTCAAAGATCCATTCCTTTGCCGGACTGGTGTCAGCCATACCGATTGGCAGTCTGAGATTGCCCTGAGCAAGACAATCAAATTTTATCCAGTCGCCGATCAGCTGGCTCTTTTCGTGACCAGCAAAAAAATCGGACAGGATTAAATAGAGTTGTTCCTTTGATTTTCCCAGATCATAATAACCGCAGCTCTCCCAATAAATCGAAAAGGCTTCAAAAAAATCAAAGGGGGTGGGATAAATTTGCGCAGTGAAAATAAAAGCCAGGCTATCTTTAAATGCGCCGCTATTGAAGTAACGATCGACCAACACTTCAATTTGCCTCAATTGATACAGTTCTTTAGCACTGATGTACTTATTTGAAATGATTTCATAAGGCGCAAAGCTGGCATACTGATAGTCATGGAGGTCTGCTTGACTGCGAATACGGGTCCCTTTGAGACATTTCAAAAAGCCCAGTTGCAGCATATCCGGGCGGAGCGCAATCACCTGATTAAAGGATGATTTAAAAAGTTCATAGCTTTCGTGGGGCAAGCCCGCAATCAAATCCAGATGAATATGGATATTGTCTTGGTCAAGCAGTTTTTTGACATGTTCTTCGGTTCGGCTGACACTGATTTTTCGACCAATCGCCGTGAGCGTATCCGGCGACGTGCTTTGAACGCCAATTTCAAACTGGATTAGTCCTGGTGGTGCCGTCTTTAGCAAGTCGATCATTTCATCATCGATCCGATCGCCGGTCATTTCAAAATGAAAATTAGTATCACCGCCGCCTTTAATCAAATGTTTAAATATTGCTTTGGCACGAGCCAGGTCACAGTTAAAAGTCCGATCGACCAGTTTCACCTGCTTGACACCCGCCCCGATAAAGAAATCCAGTTCGCTAAGAACCCGATCAAGATCGAGTAGCTTTAAGCCCGGCTTGGTCGAAGAAAGACAATAGGAACAAGCAAAGGGACAACCCCGGATCGTTTCATAATATATGATCTTATTTTTTAGACGATCCAGATCGACATTAGCATAGGGAAAAACCAATTGATTTAAGGGGGCGGGTTCAGCATCGGGGTTTTCGATGATTTCGCCAGCCAAATTGCGATAACAAAGACCCGGCACCTGAAAAAATTTTTGCAGATTGTCACCACTCTTAAGCAAAGCTTTTAGTTTATCTTCCGCTTCGCCCTGAATAATAAAATCGCAAAAGCGGTGTTCTTTCATTAATCCCAGGCCATCAAAACTAACCTCTGGCCCCCCCCAAAATAATCTGCAGCTGCGGTCTGGCTTTTTTGAGCACTTCAGCAAGCTTAAGAACCATCTCAATATTCCAGATATAACAGGAAAAACCAATCCGCCTGGCATCGGTATCGAGGAGCAACTTGATGATCCGGTGGAGCGGGTCATTAATCGAGACTTCCACAATTTCGACATCAAAATCCGCTAGTTGTGCCTTCAGTGAACGCACCGCCAGATTGGTATGGATATATTTTGCATTAATTGCGACTAAAACAAGATCTTTCACAAGAGCCTCCAAGCTTATCAGGTGGCATAGGTCGAAAACTGTTCATCATTTCCCGGAAGTTTATTCTTAGCCAGAAATGAGATGAACACTTCCTACTGCGCTATACATTGAATCGGAAAAAGGTAACATCGCCATCTTTCATGACATAATCTTTTCCTTCAACCCGGGTAACACCGCTTTCTTTGGCTTTCACTTCCGAACCAGCCGCTATTAATTGTTCAAAGCCGGTAATCTCAGCGCGAATAAAACCACGCTCAATATCGCTATGGATCTTGCCGGCGGCCTGGGGCGCCTTCGTGCCTTCGGTAACCGTCCAGGCACGTACTTCCTGGGGACCAGCGGTTAAGAAGGTGATTAGACCCAATAATTTATAGCCGCAACGGATAACTTGATCCAGTCCCGATTCGGCCAATCCCATATCGGATAAGAATTCTGCTTTTTCAACATCATCAAACTGAGCAATCTCTTCTTCAATTTTTGCCGATATCTTAATAATATCCTTGTGACTACCCGAGTGATTTTCTCTAACAGTCGCTTTGAGGCGGGTTACCATTTCATTATCTTCATGGAGATCATCCTCGGAAACATTGGCGATATAAAGCACCGGTTTAATCGAGATCAACTGAATGGTTTGAATAAATTCCCATTCTTCAGCAGAAAAATCGTCATCATTGGGCATTTTACCAAGCTCAAGAATTTCCCGCAGCCGCATTGCCACGTCAATGTTTGCTTTTTCTTGAGGATTCGTTTTGGCCAGTTTCTTATTTTTCTCAATCCGTCGATCGAGCATTTCAATATCCGCAAAAATCAGTTCCAGATTAATGGTTTCCAGGTCATCGATGGGATCGATTTTCCCCTCCACATGAACGACGTTATCATCTTCAAAACAACGAACGACATGAACAATCGCATCGACTTCGCGAATATGCGAAAGAAACTTGTTACCCAACCCTTCGCCTTTGCTGGCCCCGCGTACCAGACCGGCAATATCGACAAATTCAATGGTTGTCGGAATGACTTTTTTTGAGTTGTGCATTTTCTCCAAGACCGCCAGCCGCGGATCTGGTACCGTAACAACTCCAATATTGGGGTCTATCGTGCAAAATGGATAATTAGCCGACTCTGCGCCAGCCTTCGTCAATGCATTAAAAATGGTGCTTTTCCCGACGTTGGGTAAGCCAACGATTCCTATTTTCATAGTTACCTCTTTCTAATTTTCATTCAATTTTTCTTTTTTAATTTCATATCACTAAAATTATTTTTGTTTAGTAAAAGCAAACTGCTGTCTGGCAAAAATTAATCCTGGCATGTAAAAAGGTGGGTTTTCCTGTCCCGAAGGATCAAGAAGTGCCACCATTATAATTGAGTAAGTAGATTCACTTGATGCCGATCAGCTTGTCATCTGCCACATCCCCCGCTTCTTAAAATTCACGGGGCTACAAATGACCATCAAGCAGATTTTTAGACTTTGCCTAGCGCGTAACTGGGCTGTTTTTCCAAAGCTTTTCGAGGTTGTACAACTGACGCTCTTCGGTATGGAAAATATGGACAATCACATCATAGTAATCGAGTAAGATCCACCGGCCTTCTCTTTGACCCTCGATGTTTTTGGGGAATATTTCCAATTCTTTCGCTTCATATTCGACATTGTCAGCAATCGCTTTTACCTGACGTTCAGAGTTCCCGCTGGCGATCACAAAATAGTTGGCAATGGTGGTCATTTCGGTTACGTTAATCACTTCAATCTCATCACCATTTTTTGCCTCAATCCACGCTTCTATTTTTTTTGCAAATTCTTCTGGATTAATAAAAATCACTTCCTTTCTTTGATAAATTTTTTATGCTATTTTTTTATGCTATTTTTTTTACTAAGTTTTTTGCAGTAAGTTTTTTTGTTTTATAATTAAATCATTTCGTGCTTCAATCGTATTTTGGTGCAGTAGCGCCTCCGTTTCGGCGACATGACAGATGCAGTTGGTTAGTGCCATAATGGTGGCGCGATCCAAATCACTTTCGGCCATCTGTCGAATCGCATCGACGCCTGGAAAACAACGATCTTTTTCAATATAGTCAGCCAGATAAATGATCTTATCGAGGGTGGTCATATTTTTAGACCCGGTCGTATGACAATCAATCGCCTTTAGAATCGCCGGATCTTTAATCCCATAGCGTTGGCTGGCAAGCACCGCAGCGACTGGTCCGTGCAGCAATTGCGGATCATTTTGACAGACAGAATCAATGTTGATGTGGTGCTTTTTCGCGTAATCAAGCTGTTGCTGACCGGATAAATGTTTGGCACAATCATGAAGTAGTGCCGCTAACCTGGCCTGCTCGTGATCGCATCCGAAGCGATCAGCCAGCTGATGGGCGACTTCAACGACGTTTTGGGTGTGCCTAAACCGTTTCGGGCTTAGCACCCTTCTTAGATCATCCTCAATCTCAGTCCAATTCATCGCTATCCCCACTGGAGTATGCTGGCAAATAGAGACCGTGTTCATGAATGTAAGCTTCCACCGTTTCAGGGAGCAGATAGCGAATTGAATAACCATTTTTGACGCGCGACCGGATATCAGAAGAAGCGATGTCCATTTCGGTGGCGTACAGCTTAAAAATAGAAGCACCATAAATTTCCTGCAGCTCTTTAATCCGCATATCCAAGCGATCATGACTATAGCCCGGCCGGAAGGTGGTGATAAACTTGACCAACTTTAATAGTTCCGGGGCACCCTTCCATAAGGTGATTTCAAACATTAAATCAGCCCCGGCGATGAAATAAAAATCACAATCGGGATAGATTTCTTTAATGCTATTGATCGTATCAATGGTATAAGTGACGCCATTTTGATCAATTTCATGGGTTAAAATTTCAAAGTTGTGATTGCCGGCAATCGCCAGCTCAACCATTTTTAGCCGGTGTTTTCTGGCAATTTCATCCTGTGACAATTTAAATGGGTTATTCCCGGTGGGTATAAACAACACCATATCCAATTCGTATTGATCGCGAGCCGACTCCGCCAGCAGCAGGTGACCCGTATGGATGGGATTAAAACTTCCTCCCAGAAGACCGATTTTTTTCTTCATCTCAAACCTTTACTTATTATGAATTAGTGAATTTTCGTGATGGACTCAGTGCTTTTTTCTTGACCCGCTTAAGGGGTTTCTGATTTTTAGTCGGCACCTCAATTTTGGTTTTCAATAAATTCTTTTTATAGAGGATAAATTTATTGCCGATGGTGCAGACAATATCAGATTTTGTAGCCGCAGCTAATTCCCGCGCCACATTATCGACATCTTCTAGTGAATTATTCTGAACCTTTCCCTTGATCAGTTCCCGGGCAATGATGGCGTCCCTGGTCTGGACGATGACTTGCGGGGTGATGCCATCCTTGCCGACAAAAATGATATCAGGAATATCCATGGCAAGCTTTTTTAAATAACTTCTTTGTTTACTTGTTAACATTTTTTCTCTACTTTCTACGACGCTATTATAACATATAATAAAGCGGGAAATCTATTTAAAATACTCAAATTCGATCTCTTCTAACTGAACCACATCTTCATCTTGGATGCCCATTTTTTCGAGCTCTTCAAAGACGCCCTTATCTTTTAGAACCCGTTGAAAGAAGCCAATCGAATCCAAATCTTCAAAGTTTACCGAAGTAATCAGCCGCTCTAGGAAGGCACCCTTAACGACAAATAGATGATCGAATTTTTCAACCGTGAATTGCTTTTCTTTAAAGTCCGGGGTGAAAATGGTTTCTGCCTCCGGTTCAAAGTCAAAGATCGGTTCTACTTCACCGATTTCATCGAGTAAGCTGATCGTCCGGCTTAACAGTTCGTTGAGCCCCTGACCAGTGACAGCCGAAATGACGAAAACTTCATAGCCCAATTTTTCCAGCTCAGCTTTTAACTCATCGGTTTCTTCTGGCTCAGACAAGAGGTCAACCTTGTTCAAGGCGACGATCTGAACCCGCTTGGCCAGTTTTTCGTTGTATTTTTCCAATTCATAATTGATTTTTTTAAAATCATCGAGGGGTTCCCGGCCTTCACTGCCAGAGGCATCGAGCAGGTGAATCAGCAGCTTGGTACGTTCGACGTGTCTGAGGAACTGGTCGCCCAGTCCGGTACCTTCATGGGCACCTTCAATCAATCCGGGAATATCGGCAATCACAAAAGGATCAAAATTTCGCCATTCAACTACCCCCAGATTAGGCACGATGGTGGTAAAATGGTAATTGGCAATCTTCGGTTTAGCTTTGGTGATCACCGATAATAAGGTTGATTTGCCAACATTGGGAAAACCAATCAGACCGACATCGGCCAGCAGCTTCAGCTCAAGAATTACGGTGCGTTCCTGACCTTTGACGCCACCCTGGGCAAAACGCGGTGCTTGTCTGGTGGCGGTGGCAAAATTCATGTTACCGCGACCACCCCGGCCGCCTTCAACGACCCGGTATTTTTGTCCGTGTTCTGAAAGGTCGCAGATGATCCGGCCGCTTTCTTTATCTTTAATTATCGTTCCGACCGGTACTTTGATGATCAGATCTGCTCCGGTTTTACCGGTCGAACGACAGCCGGTTCCGTTTTCACCATTTTCGGCCTTGTGTTTTCTCTTATATTTAAATTCCATCAGGGTCCGAAAGCCATTGTCGGCCATAAAAACAATATTGCCGCCATGCCCTCCGTTACCGCCATCGGGACCACCATTGGGAACATATTTTTCGCGGCGGAAACTCATCCCGCCATGTCCGCCGTTGCCAGCCTTCAGAATAATCTCTGCTTTATCTACAAACATTGCTACCTCGCTTTTTTTTGGTATCTACCCAAACAACAAAAAATAAAACCTCTTATCTTGTAAAAACGAGCATAAGAGGTTTTATGGATGTATTATTTTTGTCACTGGAAAACTAGATGGCTTCCCGAGGATAAATACTTACTTGTTTTTTGTCTCTGCCTTTTCTTTCAAAACGTACGATACCATCTTCTAAAGCAAATAATGTATCATCTCCGCCTTTTCCAACGTTGGTACCTGGGTGAATTTTTGTTCCTCTTTGACGAACAAGAATATTTCCTGCTAGTACGAATTGACCGTCTCCTCTTTTTACTCCAAGACGTTTGGCTTCACTGTCACGACCATTTCTTGAACTACCGACCCCTTTTTTATGGGCGAATAGTTGAAGGTTCATTTTTAACATGTTGTTCACCTCCTATTTATATACTTCTTCAAACTGGATATAGTCTCCATAAGCTTCCTTGATCCCCCGGATTCCCAGGAGATAGGTCGAAATCAGTGTATCTGTTTTTAAACTCATTGGTTCATCTGTGATTTCGGGAATGGTAAAGTGGACATAGCCTTCTTCTACCACTTCGCCAAGATCTTTTCGACCAACAATTTCGGTGAGTCCGTTTAAGATGCTGATCGTTAAAACCGATACAGCCGCACAAACGATATCTTCCCCATGATCCGCAAAACCGGCATGGCCAGATACTCTTATTTCATTTGCTTTATTATTCTTACCTTGAATCTTAACTGAAATCATAACCGACTAGGCTTGGATGCCAGTAATTTTAACTTTCATGAATGGTTGTCGATGACCTTGTTTTTTTCGATAATCTTTTTTAGATTTATACTTGAAAATAATAACCTTAGGTCCTTTTGCAACTTCTAAAATTTCAGCTTTAACAACAGCATTTTCTACCACTGGTCTACCAATGATCATTTCGCCATCTTTGTTGACTGCTAAAACTTCAGTAAAAGTAATTTCTTTGACATTCTCTTCTGTGAAATTGATTTTTTCAATTTGAATAACATCATTTTCTTGAACGCGGTATTGTTTACCACCTGTTTTAATAATTGCATACATGATTCTACACCTCCTCATACCAGACTCGCCACATCAGGTGCTTTCGACTTAAAACCTTGTGTGTGCGGCTACATAACTTTATAAATAATAACATGGGCAAGGGATAAAGTCAATTAAAATAATCAGAATACCGTCTAGCTTGGTTAAATTGATAAAAAGAACGAAATATTTTATTTATTTGGCGGTTCTTCAGGAATATTGGGTATAATTAAGTTTGTAGAACTTTATCAAGAACCAAGGAGGAAAATCAAATTGCAAAAAAGTATGCCTAAAATTAAAATTGTAGCCGTCGTCTTATTAATTGCCCTGGCCGTGGGCTTCATCATTTATAATTATTATCCAAAGATCAATCAATCCGTCCAAAAGGATAACATTATTGCCGTTGCCAAAGAAAGTCCCATTGTGGTTGCCGATGAAATTGCCGATGAGATTGCCGATCGGATTGATTTTAATGCCTTACTGGCGATTAATCCCGACACCGTCGGCTGGGTTTCAATCGCCGGAACACCCTTAGAGTATCCGGTCGTTCAAACGGATAACAATAGTTACTACCTGTCCCACAATTTTTTAAAGGAAGAATCGTTTGAGGGTGCCGTTTTCCGGGACTACCTGAGTAACACAACAACAACCCGGAATCACGTCCTCTATGGTCATTATATGTCTGATGAATCGATATTTGGCAGTTTGTGGAATTATCAGGATCAGGCCTATTTTGCGCTCCATCCGATCATTCAGTTTGATCAACCTGGTAATCCCGGTGATTGGGAGATCTTCTCGGTTTATGTCACCGAAGCCAACTACAATTATCGGCAGCCTGAATTTATTAATGATAGCGAGTTTACCCACTACATGAATCGTCTGAAGGCGCGATCGCTCTACGACACCGGAGTCGTCATTAATCCCGACGATGAGGTATTAACGCTTTCTACCTGTATCTACACCTTTGACGATGCCCGCTTTGCCGTTCATGCGCGTAAGGTGAAATAAAAAAAGTGTCCGCTACCCTAAAACATCGGTTGTGATGTTTTAGTAGCGGACACTTTAATTTATAATCATCTAGTTCATAATCAACTCATTCACTATCATCAACTGATAATCAATGACCGCTTATTTTCCGGCTTTTCTTAGTGCGCGCTCGGGCTTGATTATCGTATCTTCATAATCAAAACACTCTTTAGCGATAACACCACTTAACACCAGCAGTGAAATAAGATTCGGAATAGCCATCAAGCCATTCATCGTATCGGAGAAGTCCCAGACGATTTGTAATGCTGTGGTTGCACCAACAAACGCAACTAAACTATAAAATAACCGATATGCTTTTATAGCAATAGGTGCTTTTATTAAATACTCCAGTGATTTTTCGCCATAATATTCCCAACCTAGAATTGTTGAGAAAGCAAACAACATAATACCAATGGTAACAATGTATCCACCAATGGGTCCCAGTGCTGATTCAAATGCAGCAATCGTTAAGTCTGCCCCACTGAGCAATTTGCCGGCTTCAGTCATGGTCCCTAAAACCCCTGAAGATGCAATGACCAGTCCAGTGATCGAACAAACGACCAAGGTGTCAAAGAATGTCCCAGTCATATTGATATAACCTTGCCGTGATGGGTGATCGGTTTTAGCAGCGGCAGCAGCAATTGGTGCCGAACCTAAACCGGCTTCGTTTGAGAATACCCCGCGGGCAACTCCCCAACGCATCGCGGTGAGCATGCTAGCAATGATAGTACCACCGACACCACCAGCCATCGCTGTTGGCGAAAAGGCCATCGTAAAGATCTGTGCGAGTCCTGCTGGTAAATTTGCAAAATTAATAATAATAACGATTATCCCAGCAACAAAATAAAATACTGCCATAAATGGTACAAAAATACCACAAACTCGTCCAATACTTTTAATTCCGCCTAACAATACAACAATTGCCAAGATCGTAATCACCGCCCCGGTAATCCAGGTTGGGATGCCAAAGGTTCCTAGCACAGCACCAGAAATGGAGTTTGCCTGGGTCATGTTACCGATTCCAAAAGATGCAACTACCGCAAAGGCCGAGAATAGTACCGCCAGAATCGATCCGATAGTCTTGTTCTTGAAGCCATTTTTCATCGCGTACATCGGTCCGCCGGCCATTTCGCCTTCACTATTTGTTTCACGGTACTTAACCGCCAGGACACTTTCGCCATATTTAGTCGAAAGACCAAATAATGCGCTGATCCACATCCAGACCAAGGCGCCGGGTCCACCCAAAACCATGGCTGTTGCCACACCAACAATGTTACCTGTTCCAATGGTTGCCGCCAAAGCTGTCATCAAAGACTGGAAGGGTGAAATATCACCACTCGATTCTTTTTTTGATGGATCCTGCTTGGCAAAAACCGACTTCAAGGCATAACCCAGGTTTCGCCATGGTAAAAATTTTAACCGAATTGTTAAAAAGATACCGGTTCCCATGAGTAATGCCAGCATTACAGGCCCCCAAACAAAATTGTTGACAGCTGCAATAATTTCCGAAAAATTCATCTTAACCCCCTTAAAAATATAGTGGGATCATTTTATCATTATTTTTCTCACTTCACAAGGCTAAATTAAGCTAAACGTGTTAATGACAAGTATTTACTGTCAGCGCTTGCAACTGCTGACGAAGAGGTAAATATTGTCATTTTTTTGAAAATTTTTAGATCACGCTAACAGCTTCAGTCTTGCTTAAACTGCGACCTACGTTAGTAATTATTCAGCCGGGTAAATTAAAGGCGCAAAAACGGCATCGGTTTCAGGATCAAACCAAAGCTTCATTTCGGTTAATATGGCTTCATTTGAATCACTACAATGAATCAGATTAAAGCAACAGCGGCCATCGCGGTCAGCTTTTTCCATTGAATCTGTCCCCAAATCACCACGGATCGTACCCTTTAAAGCTTTGGCTGGATCAGTTGCACCGGTTAATTCCCGCGAATTGGCAATCGCATCGGCCCCCTTCTGACTAAGAATAATCGGAATCATCGGCTTGCCAACAAAAGCCGCAATTGCCATTTTCTTGAAAGGATCCCCTAATTTCTCAACCACGTGGCCATAATGGGTTAAGATCAACCCTTCATCGGGGCACTTAAAACCGATCATCTCTATCTGATAGTCGTGCTCAATGAACCGTTTTATAATCGGCTCCACTAATTGTTCTGCCAGTGCGTCCGGCTTTAAAATAATTAAGGCGTATGATTTCATCACCGCTCCTCGCTTTCTCTATTTTGTGCTTTCTAATTTTTTCATTTGTTTGAACTTGATAAGCTAACCGAAGTAATTAAATCCAAAAAATACTGAAGCCGATCCCGCATCGCGATGCAGAACCGGCTTTAGCTTTCAATTTCAGATGTCATTCCTTTTGGACTCACCCCTTTCAACTACATTTCAAAAATCTTCGCTCGCTTTTCTAAGTTATAAACACTTAACCTGGAAACTGAAACTAAATTATTTGGGATTGTTTATCTAATTTTTTTTCGTTTGATCCTTTTCCTTTGATCGTTTTCCTTTTTTTCTGTGGTGATTGTAATCTCCTGTCCTGCGGATTATCTATCGTTGATCTATTATTTCTATGTATGGCCACATCACTGAAAACATGATGCTTAACTTCCATAATGTAAATACCGATCTCCAATCAATCACACCAAGAGCGAATATGCAATCGATCAAAATAGCCACTTAGGCAATTAAATCTTGATTTTAAGGCATATCAGGAGCTAACAATCGATAAAATAAAATACTTGTTCTCGGCACCATGAAAAATTTTAATCTCTTACAGACCACCGTCTTTCTTTAATTCTATCGTTAGTTAAGGTTTATTCACTTTTTTATGACCGTATCAGTCAATCTCGAAAAGGATTCTCTTGATCTTTGATTTAGCTAAATTATAGCACGTTTTTTTGAAATGTAAAGACTTTTTTTGTAAACGTTTTTATTTCTTTTGTAAACCTTAAGCATCGGCTTTAATCAGCAGTTCTTGGCGATGAATTTCAATCGTCGGATCAATCAGAAAGAGCTGGCTATTTTGGTTATTAAGACTATCTAAAACCTGTTCCGGTTTGACACATTGTTGCTCAATATAGTGCAATGTCATCTTGATATTGCACTTGTCTTTTTCCGGGTCAGCAAACACTGAAATCGATTCGATAAAGGGTCGAATATCTTTCTCGACAAACTTACCTTTTTTATTTCTTTTCAGCATCAAAACCTGCGGCTGTTCCAGATACATGTCGATGATTTGGGCTAATGCTTTTAAATCTGTTCCAGCCACAACTGTGATCCGAATCCGATAGACACTTTTACAAAGTGATGCTGACAGGGAGATCGCCTTTTCGCCACAGATTTTTGCGCTTGTGATTTCCAGACCACCAGGCAACACCTGATTCATCCGATCAATAAACGCTGCCACTTCGATGTCCTCTGAAACAATCACCTCGCCATACTCCGAGTCGCTAGTCAAACCGACAGACATGGCCAGGGCAAATGACATCCGCGGATGGGGATTAAAGCCCTGGGAGCATTCAACCGGGATGTCAGCCCGCCGAAAAGCCCGCTGAAACAAACGCTGCTGATCCAAATGCGATAAAAACCGCAGGGCTGTCGTGCGCTTAAACTGATATTGTATTTTAACCATTGCATTTCCAGCCTTTCTTAAAATCTAGCATGCCGCAATTTGAGCAGTTTTCGGGGCAGAAGGGTGTCGTTAAAGCCGCCTCGGCTTTTTGTGCCTCGGCTTTTAAAAATTCTTTGGTGACGCCAGTATCAATAAAATCCCAGGGCAGGATTTCGTCAAAGTCACGGTTTCGTAAGGCATAGAAATCCGGATCGATCCCGGCGCTTTCAAAAGCTTCGCTCCATTTTTGCAGATCAAAATATTCGCCCCAGCCATCAAAGCGGCAGCCGATTTGATGGGCTTTTTCAAGTACCAAGCCCAAACGGCGGTCACCCCGGGCAAAAACAGCTTCCAGATAGCTGACCCCGCTATCATGCCAGCTATAAGAAATCTTACGCTCTTTGATGCTGGCTTTTAAATGACGCTGTTTGTTCTTAAATTCTTCGGGGCTGTTTTGTCCCATCCACTGGAAGGGGGTGAACGGTTTTGGCACAAAAGAAGACGCACTTAAAACAACCTTCAGACTTTTATTACGGGACTCCCGATCAATTTTATAATACTCGTCAACGACCTTTTGACCAAGATCGGCAATCCCCTCGATATCTTCTAAGTTTTCTCCCGGCAGACCAATCATGAAATACAGTTTGACATGGCCCCAGCCCTTTTCAAAGGCGGTTTTTACGGTATCGATCAGATTTTCTTCGGTCACACCCTTATTGATGACATCACGCATCCGCTGGGTTCCGGCTTCCGGCGCCAGCGTCAGTCCGGCTTTGCGGACTTTTTGAATTTCTTCTAACATCTCAATGCTTAGCGAATCAATCCGCAGCGATGGCAGTGAAATGCTGACTTTTCCGGTTTCATCGTCACAAACCAGGTTTTTGATCAGGGCTTCAATTTCACTGTAATCACCGGTGCTCAGGGATGACAGCGAAACCTCGTCGTAACCGGTCGCTTTAATCAGGGCTTTAATTTTTGACTGGATGGTGGTTAAGGTTTTTTCGCGGGTCGGACGATAAATCATCCCGGCCTGGCAAAACCGACAGCCCCGTCCGCAGCCTCTAAAAATTTCGTAGCTGATCCGATCATGAACCGTTTCAGTGTAGGACACGACAATTTTATCGGGGAAATAAGCCTGATCGAGATCCTCGATAAATTGCTTGCGGATGGTCGCTGGTGCTTCATCAACGATCGCCGTAAATCCGGTAATCACCCCGGTGTTTTCATCATAGCTGACCGTATAAAAAGCGGGGACATACACCCCTTCAATCTGTGCTGCCATTTTAAGAAAATCGTGACGGTTGCCACCAGTTTTTTTCCACGCTCGGTGGGCGGTCATGATTTTAAGGATCACCTCTTCGGCTTCGCCGATGACAAAGAGATCAATAAAGTCGGCCAGCGGTTCAGGATTATAAGCGCAGGGGCCGCCAGCCATAACAAAGGGCTCATCTTCTTTTCGGCTAGCGCTACGCAGGCTAATCTTTCCCAATGCCAGCATGTTTAAAATATTGCTAAAACTCATTTCATATTGGAGCGTAAATCCGACAAAATCATATTCATGTAAGGGCATCATTGATTCCAGCCCATAGAGAGCCAGATCATGGTGCCGCAATTGCTCTTCCATATCCACCCAGGGAGCAAAGACCCGCTCACACCAGATATCTGCTTGTTCGTTTAGTAATCCATAAAGAATTTTCATGCCCAAATGAGACATGCCCACCTCATAGGTATCAGGGAAGGCAAAGGCATAACGAATCATTTCCGGATTCGGGATCTTATGCACCGCATTGACCTCATTGCCAAGATAGGTGATTGGTTTGGTGACCAGCGGTAAAATATTTTTTTCGATAAAATTATTCATTCATTTCCTCATATTTATAATTTTTTATTGTTTTTTTTTTAGTTGCTGATTTTAACACACCTTATCTTACATGATTCTGATAAGCTTGTATAGTCCCGCCCCAGAATAAATATTCACTTGCTCACAACAAAACCGGCTACTAAGCGAAAAAGTTCATTTGATAAAGGTTATTAAATATGATAAACTACACTCTGTTTTGAAAATCTAATCTTTTGAAAGGAGACTAAATTGATTGAAACAGTAGATGTAGGGGTCTTATCGATTGTTCCTCCGATGATTGCAATTATTTTAGCGCTGATAACCAAGGAAGTTATTTCTGCCTTATTAATCGGCATTTTATCCGGATCGTTGATATATGTATTGGCCAGCGGAGGCGGCATCATCGAAATGGGGACTGTTGCCTTTGGCTTGATGGCCGACACAGTTGGGGTTCCCAGCAAATTTAATATTATTTTATTTCTCGCCCTGTTGGGTGCCCTGGTTTATGTGGTAACCATTGCCGGAGGCTCAAGAGCCTATGGTAATTGGGCATGTACCAAGCTAAAATCCAGACGTAGCGCGCAGCTGGCAACCTCAGCACTCGGGGCAATCATCTTTGTTGATGATTATTTTAATTGCCTGACTGTTGGCACGGTGATGAAACCAGTTACCGATAAATATAATGTTTCGCGGGCAAAGCTGGCTTATATTATTGATTCAACCGCAGCACCAATTTGCATCATCGCGCCGATTTCGAGTTGGGCTGCCGCAGTCGGATCGACGCTTTATGAAACCGGCGCTTTTCAAAATGAACTGGGCGCTTTTGTGTCCACGATACCCTATAACCTTTACGCCATCCTATGTATCTTAATGGTCATTATTCTTTCGGTAACCAACCTGGAATTTGGGCCGATGGCAAAAATTGAAAAACACGCCCAAGCGACTGGCAATCTTGGCGCGGTCGACACTGCCCTCGATGATCATATTCTTAACGATGGCAATGGCACCATTTGGGACTTAATTATTCCGATTGGCGCACTGATTGTGTTCTCAGTCCTTGCCATGCTTCACAACGGCGGTTACTGGTCTGGCCAAGGCTTGTCCCTGGCTGAGGCCTTTGGCAATTGCGACGCCTCGGCTGCACTGGTGATGGGTGGTTTCTGGGCATTGGTCGTTACCTTTTTTCTTTTTGTGCCCCGCAAACTGATCGGCTTTAAAGAATTTATGAGCGGCATTGGCGAAGGCATCAAAACGATGGTACCGGCTTACATCATCCTGACGCTCGCCTGGACGATCGGCGCACTATGTCAGGATCTGCTCGGAACAGGCCTATTTATCGGCGAATTGGTGCAATCAAGCAGTATCCCGGTGGGCTTAATACCAGCGATTATTTTTCTTGTTTCGGCACTCTTATCATTTTCGATCGGTACCGCCTGGGGAACCTTTGGGATTTTTATTCCAATCGTCGTGATGATTTCTCAGTATGCTGCCCCGGAACTGATGGTTGTGACCTTGTCGGCGACCCTGGCCGGTTCCGTTTTTGGCGATCATTGTTCACCGATATCAGATACCACCATCCTGTCCTCAACTGGGGCTGGTTGCGACCATATCCAGCATGTTTCAACGCAAATGCTTTATGCGATTGTAGTTGCCGGCTGTAGTTTTGTCGGCTATCTTGTTGCTGGCTTTACTTACGGAAATCTTTTATTTACCTGGCTATCGGCGATCGGACTCTTAATTGTCTCCTTAGTCGTTTTGCATCGTATTTCAAAAAAGAAACTTGACCACAACGAGCTAGTCAATAATCTCTAAATTTTGTGAGAAATAACGAAAAAATAACCACTACAATTCAAGTGCCCAATATTTCTTTCTACTGAAATATTGGGCACTTTTTTAAACTAACGACAGCTCCAGATTAGTTCACCTTTTCGCTGCTTTAATGATTCGATAATGACTTCATTTTCGGCAATTTCTTCAAGGTATTGAACGATCCGGCTGGACTGGTCTGGATTCTCCAATACGGACAGTTCCCGGGCGTAAATCTCCTTTGCTTTGGCTAAGGGAAAGACCCGTTTATGAATGCCAGTTTCGTAAGTCAGTTCCGGGAACATGGCCTTAGTCCATAAAAGGTTGAAAATATAGTTTAGCTTATTAAACTGACGCACATAGCTCTGGTCGGTCAGGCGGTAGAGTTCTTCTTTTAGACTGCTGTGGCGTTCCACAAAAGATGACAAATAACAGTAGCCTCTGGAGCAATCGATCATCTTATAGAGATGGTCTGGCTTATGAATGGCCGGAGACATACTGGCAATGACCAGATCAAAGGGTTCCGCGGATAAAAAGCTGTCCCAATCGGTGTGAATAAAGACGGTGTTTTTTAGTCCTGCGGCCGCGGCATTTTGGCTGGCATAAGATAGCATCTTTTCGGAAAAATCCAGACCAACCACTTTTTTGGTTTTTTTGGCCAATTCAACCGCAAATTGTCCCGACCCACAGCCGATATCCAGAACCCTTGATTCGGCACTGATGATCCCTTTGTCGAGTAAGCTCTGAACCTTTTCGGTTCGCTTTAACTGGGCATCATCAGTTGACGACGACAGGTTGTAGTCCTCCGCCCGGAAGTCCCAAAATTCAACGGTTGGTTCTTTTTTCTGGTCATCACTTAACCAGAGTTCTTCAAAATATTCGGTATTTAAATGCATCCGCGATTATTCTCCTTTATTTCTTAAATTATCGATTAATAAAAAACAATCCCGCCAGACAAAGCGCAATTCCGACCAGATGATTGGCGGTCAGTACCTCTTTGTAAAACAGCATCCCAATCGGTATCAGCAAAATTGCCAATGAAATATTGGCCACCAGTGAACCCAGGCTGATATCCCAGCCGGCCCGGTAGGCCGTAATATAACCAAACTCCAGAGCCACAACCGAGATCCCCAGGGCGTAGCTTGTCCAATTAAGCCGTTTAAATGATTGGACAATTCCTTCTTCCAAACCATTGCTGACCATCAGGATCAGTGTCAATAGTGCCGCCACCAGATAGGTAACCAGCAGTGACAAAAATGGATTGGCGGTTTCCGGGGTCGACTTGGTACAGATATTATAAAACACATTGGCCGTGACAATTAGAATTATCGGTAGATAGTAGGTTGCTTCATTCACAGCAGTTAAGCCCTCCCCTTTCGATTATTACGGTTTGGCCAATCGCCAGATGGTCGGCTTTTGTTTGCGGACAATCGCTCGTTTCGTCACTCTTTTTTAGCCAGGCCTGCTTAAAATCTTCAGTTAAAGCCCGGATATCGCAATAGGGTTTTTCAATATAAAGCAGCCGTTGGATGACACCTCGCTGGTCTTTTTTTAAATCGAGCAGGGCGATCGATAAACCATTTGCTTGGCTGATCAGGTCGTCACAACTTGAAGCCAGTCGCAAAAAAACATCGCCAAGACCCCAGAAGTCGGGATTAAAGCGGCTGTTAAGCCGTGACTTAGCGCTGGCCGAACCAAAATCAATTAGCGACAGCTGCTGGCCAGTCCATAAAAGATTGTCGGTCTTGATATCGCGGTGACTGATGTTAAGCCCCGACAAGTAATCCATCACGACAATTATTTGCGCCAGGATGGTTGTTATCTCAGCTTTATTAAAGGCGTGATCCCATTCCAACAAATCTGCCAGCGAATGACCGGGCATTTTTTCCATCACCAGTCCATAAAAACCATCCCGATCAATCACCTCAATCAATTTCGGAATTGCCGGATGGTCGATTGTTTTTAGAAACCGGCCTTCCCGTGCCAGTTTTTCTTTGCGGCGCTTGACGTCATTGGCATTAAATATTTTTAAGACATAGTCGCTTTCATCTCGCCTAAGCAGATAGCAGCTGCCAAAACGTCCCTGACCCAGTGCTTTTATTAGCACAAAATGATTAAGGGCTAGGGCTCCCCGGAGGGTGCCTAGACGGCTACCACTCAATCTCATCAACCGATAAGGGTTTCTCATTGAGATAAGACTTTTGTACCTGACCATTTTTCATGATAATGACCTTGTCAGCCATCGGGGTAATGGCCTGGTTATGGGTGATCAGAATAACCGTCATCTTTTCTTTGCGGCTGGTTTCCTGGAGCAGTTTTAAAATATTTTTTCCGGTATTATAGTCCAGGGCGCCGGTCGGTTCGTCACAAAGCAGCAGTTTTGGCCGTTTGGCCAGGGCTCTGGCAATCGCCACCCGCTGCTGCTCGCCGCCAGAAAGCTGCGAAGGAAAATTTCCCAACCGTTCTTCTAGGCCGACACTTTTTAAGACGCTTTCAGCATCCATCGGATCATGACAGATCTGGGTCGCCAATTCAACATTCTCAACCGCGGTCAAATTTTGGATCAGATTATAAAACTGAAAAACAAAGCCGGTGTCATAACGCCGGTATTCCGCCAGCTCCCGGCGGCTTAAGGCCGCCACATCTTTGTCACCAACAATGACCTGACCCTCATCGCAGTTATCCATGCCACCAAGAATATTGAGAACCGTCGTTTTTCCAGCCCCACTGGGGCCAACAACCACCGCAAATTCGCCTTCATCAATAAAAAAATTGATCCCATTGGCCGCGTTGATGGTCACCTCGCCCATATGATAGCGCTTATGCACGTCTTTAAATTCGATAAAATGTTTCATCTTTTTAGTCCTTCTTTTATCATCCTATCGGCGTCGCTGCCGATGCAGTTATTTGCTACTATTATTTTGCTACTATCAGTATATCGAATAAATCACCGAAAAGCCAGATCAGCTCGAAAAAAAAGAAAGGTTTCCCTTTCTTCTGACTGTTAAAAAAGGTAACCCAGTACCGACAATTATTACATCATGTTATTTGCATTGGGGCGAACAGGTTGTTAAACCTGTCCGATTCTTCGCGAAAGCAACGAGCCAATCACAAGCTTGCTTGTAGTTGGCGACTGCTCGCGACTCATGCGAAAGGAGCGTAGCGGATTTCGCATAGCGCAGCAAACAACAGATTAATAATTGGTCGGTACGGTAGTTTAGTGTCACCTTTTCTTTCTGAATTATTTTTTGGCTGGTTCCCATTTGCATCGTACCGGGGAGACAATGGCTTCTTCTTTTTTTAGCTGTTTAAAGGCTTTGTCGATTTCTTTTCGATCAACCTTTAAAGCTTTTTCAACTTCACCGGCCGTCATTGGTTGTCCATGCTGTTCCATATAGGCTAAAATTTTATCCTTCAGTTCCATAATAACCTCCCGATTCATTCACTAATTTTAAGAATTATAGCAAAATAGTCTTAATTCGGGTTTTAATTTATGCCAATGAATTTATTCAAATTCATAAAATTCAAACGCATTAGTTTTCGACAATTGCAATAACGGCAGCTTGATTCATTTTTTTACTTTGCAGCCCCAATAAGTAATTTAGCACTAAAGCAATGGCTGCAAAAACGATGATTACGATAAAGGTAGAGGTGTAACTGCCGCCAGAGCTTTGCAGTAAATAGCTTGAGATCATTGGTCCGATGATTGCCGCCGGTACCAGTAAAAAATTCGATAAACTAAAATTTAGTGGGTAGTTTTTTGAACCAAAGCTGGAATTGATAACCACCGAGGATAAGGCTGGCACCCCACCATAGGTGACTCCCACCGATAAGAGCCCGACAAAGATTAAAATAACATTATTAGTGGACGCTCCTAAAAACAATGCCACGCCTGCCAACAGCAGCAGAATCGTATTAGTTGCCATCGTCTTAGCTCGGCCAACCTTATCAAATAAGGTTCCAATTGCAACCCGGCCACCGCCATTAAAGACAGAAACCAGCAGCCCTAATTGTGCCGGTGCTCCAAAGGCCACCGCAATCGTTGCGGCACTGCCGATGATCAGTAAGCCCGATGCAGTAATCATGATTCCCCAGCAGAAATAGGTCCAGAATACCCCGGTTTTTAACATTTCTCTTGCGCTATAGTCTTTCTTCTGACTGGCTTGCCCATCCGCAGTGACAGCTTTTTTCGGAGCCATCTCTGGTTTTTTAATAAAGAACGATCCCAGCGCCATCACTACCGCTCCCATAATTGCCAGATAAAAAAATGTTTCTAAGACTCCAAAAACACCAATCAAAGAGTTGATCATGGTTCCGAGGATTAAGCCACCCAGACCAAAACCCATCAGCAAAATCCCCGATGCTAAACCGGCTTTTTCTGAAAACCACGGCACGACGGCACTGATGATCGAATTGTAGCCCATCCCGACGGCGGTTCCACAGAGCACTCCATAAAACAGATACAGCAGTATTAAACTCTGTCCCGGTTGACTCGGATCAATTTTCGAGACCCCGAAAAAACCAACAAACAGCATTGCTGCGGCCATT
This sequence comes from uncultured Acetobacterium sp., assembly GCF_927416815.1. Classification (NCBI taxonomy): domain Bacteria; kingdom Bacillati; phylum Bacillota; class Clostridia; order Eubacteriales; family Eubacteriaceae; genus Acetobacterium; species uncultured Acetobacterium sp. Next base: position 38,757 of record NZ_CAKMJU010000026.1, read on the forward strand.
AAAACAATGTATTGGTTTTTAATAAAGCGGGTTAATTGTCCGCTGACAAAACCGCCAATGCAAAAAAAGATAATTGAAATTGTAAAATTAAGTGATAAGTCCGTAACTGTCCATGTCTCAAAGACCTTGTTCAGTGGTGCCCGAAAAATTGACCAGGCATACAATAACCCCAGGAACAACAGCATAATGGTTCCAACACATAGGTAGATCCATCGTTTTAAATTCTCATTTTTCATCATTTCCCTCTGCTTCCAAAAATTTTCTTGTTTTATTGTATCAGCTAGCTAAAGTAAATACAATCACAAATACCAGTAATCGTTTAACATCTTACTGTTGTTTATCATTCTACTGGACAGCGTGTTATAAAAAGATTAAAATAGACCCGAAGCTACTAAAATAGCAGTTACAGGCGGTTACAACAGGAGGAAACTATGGATTATACATTTTTTATCGGCCCGATACTCGGCGGCATTATCGGCCTGATCACCAACGGCATCGCTATTCGGATGCTCTTTCGCCCATTAAAAGCGATCCGGGTTTTTGGCTTGACCCTACCCTTTACCCCGGGCTTAATCCCCAAAGAAAAAGAACGAATCGCCAAATCATTAGGAGATGTGGTAGCCAACAATCTCTTGCATCAGGACGTGATTAAGAATGGTCTGCTGTCTCGCGAAATGGACGATAAGATTGCCCTTGCCGTCAATGATCTGATCACTAAAAAAAGCACCAGCGAGGAAACCCTGCGGGAGCTGTTTTACTCATTTTCTGGCGATGAACGCGGTCAGCTAATGATCACGGATGTTACCAATAAAATGGTCGATTTTTCTTATCAGCGGATGGTAAAAATGGAATTGGGTCCGCTATTATCAGAAATTGCGGTAACCGAAATTGTCAATAATCTTCAGGGTTCGATGTTTGCCATGCTGATCAATGAAAACCTGATCAATTCGGCCAAGCTTAAAATGTCTGAAATCATTGAAGCGATGGTGGTTGACAAAGGCCAAGGGATCCTGGCTGGTATCTTTGAAAAAGAAAGTAACAACCTCTTGGACAAACGGCTTTGCGATCTTTATACGGAATACCAAGATCGGATTCCTGAATTTGTCACCTGGCTTATCTCGACCTATCATCAGCTGATTGATAAAAATATCGGCAACTTAATTCACGCCCTGAATCTTTCAAAACTGGTCGAAGATCAGATTAACGGCTACGATGTCCTGACTTTTGAAAAATTGATTCTGGCAATCATGCGCAAAGAACTAAACGCGATTGTCTGGCTGGGCGGCTTATTGGGCTGCATCATGGGACTGGTTATGTCCTTTGTCTAAGCGCATTTTAAATTAGAATAATTTCGCAAGTGATCATCGATCTGAATAACCCCGCGGATTGATTTGAACAGGTTTTAAAACAGCTATTAAAAAAGGAGCTAGTAATGACAAAAAAAGTAGAAATTAACTGGGATCAACTGGGTTTTGATTATCTTAAAACCGATTATCGCTATCTGTCTTTCTGGAGAGATGGCTGCTGGGATGATGGTATATTAACCGAAGACAATGTCCTGCACCTGGGCGAAGCAGCGCCCTGTTTACACTACGGGCAACAATGTTTTGAAGGATTAAAGGCCTATCGAACTAAAAATGGGGCGATTAATTTGTTCAGGATTGAACAAAATGCCCGCCGCTTTAAGGAATCCTGCCAGCGGCTGCTAATGCCCGCTATTCCGGAGCAGACCTTTATTCGCGCCTGCCTCGATGTCATCAAGGCCAACCAAGCCTATATTCCGCCTTATGGAAGCGGCGGCTCACTGTATCTCCGACCAATGATGATTGGGGTAAATAATAGCATGGCCGTTAAGCCAGCCACCGAATACCTGTTCACCGTTTTTTGTATGCCGGTGGGCTCCTATTTTAAGGGCGGCATGCGACCGGTCAATTTCATGGTAACCGACTATGATCGGGCGGCCGCTAACGGAACCGGCCAGCAAAAGGTTGGCGGCAACTATGCGGCTTCGATGCTGGCACACGAAATTGCCGTCAAAAAAGGCTTTGCCGATTGCATTTATCTGGATCCTACCACCCATACCAAGATCGAAGAGGTTGGGGCGGCCAATTTCTTTGGGATAACCAGAGACAACCGCTTTGTCACCCCCGCTTCGCCCTCGATCTTACCCAGCATCACCAAATATTCACTGCTGTATCTGGCCGAACATCGTTTAGGCATGGCCGTCTCGGAAGACGATGTTTTCATTGACGAGCTGGATCAGTTCACCGAAGCCGGCGCCTGTGGCACCGCCGCTGTGATCACCCCGATCGGCGGAATTTTTCATCACAACCGACTCCACGTTTTTTACAGCGAAACCGAGGTCGGTCCAGTAACCAAAAAACTCTATGACACCCTCACCGCCATCCAACTCGGCGATCTGGAAGCGCCACAAGGCTGGATTACGAAACTATAATTGTCGGTACGGTAGGTTTTGACTACTTCAGACGATGGGTTTATTTCCCATCGTTTTTTTGCTTTTTGTGAACTGGTGGTTTCTGCTTTTTCTTTTTCCGGACTGAATATCCAAAGCTGCCGAGCTTTTCTCCCAGCCCAAAATACTCGCCGTGAACGTAGGCCAGTAGCTTGGCTTTATCGAGATGGAGTTTGCCATTGGCGTCAATTAGCGTATCTTCCACATGGACCGCCAGAATCTCAGCGATAAACAGATCATGGGTACCCAGCGCGATGATTTCTTTGACCCGACATTCTAAACTGAGCGGGCTATCTGACAAGATCGGACAGGCCACCGTATCTCCGGGGGTTGTTTTGAGCTTCATGGTCTCAAATTTATTGATCTCCCGGCCAGACCGTACCCCACAAAAATCAACCGCCTTAACCAAGGCTTCGGTCGAAAGATTGATCGTAAACTCCCGGCTTTTGGTGATAATTTGATAGGATAAACGGCTCGGTCGCAGCGAAATATAGGTCATCGGCGGTTTGGTATTGAGAACCCCAGTCCAACCAACGGTTAGAATATTAGCCGAGGCCGCCTCGCCACAGCTTACCAATACCGGCGGAACCGGCGCCAATAGCACCGATCCTGGCCACTTTGTTTTACTCATTTAGCTTTTCTCCTTTATTTGCGATTGAACCATTATAACAGTTTTACGATGATATTAAAAATAATAAAAACTTGCTTATGGCATCACGCAGAGATAAAAGATTCAATTAAACCATTTAAAGACAATTTTTCTTGCAATTCTTATGATAAATCGATAGTATTATAATAACAACAGACAATGGACAGGAGAATTATGAAAACAGAATTATTATTCCTAATTAAACGCCTATGTGATCTCGAAGAAGAATTCATGGAGCTGACCGAAGAAGAAAAAGAAATTGTAGTGACCACCGCTGAAAGCATGACCGGAAGTCTTGTCTTTTTATTGGAAGCGCTTGAAGATTATTCAATGAGCGGTTATTATGACGAAGATTAACAATGTTTAAAAGGAAATAAAAAATTAAGGAGGTAATTTCGATGAAAGTAGCCGCTTTTGTATCCAGTATGGTTGCCCTTGTGCTCGGCGCAGCCGCCCTTACCCTAAGCATTATTGCCATTTCAAAAACTGCCCGTTAGCGACAAAAGAGCAGCGCATTACAGCGCTGCTCTTTTGTTAATCCGTTTTTACGGCCTTTTATTTTCTGTTTTCAGGCTTTTCTAACCGCTCCAGAAAATCGGTTGAATAGGCCAGGGTCTCAGTCGGACAGCTATCGACACAGTGACCACAACCGACGCAGCGCAGCTCGGATACAGGACTGCCGGTGGCGGCAATCGATTTTATATCGATCGCCATCGGACAGGCGCTATTGCAGCTTCCGCATTGGATGCAATTGGTCTGATTGGTTTTTATTTTCTGACCAGCCAACTTGCCCAGCAGGCCGACAAGCGTTCCCAGCGGACAATAAAAACAATAGCCCCGTCCAATAAAGACAACCCAGAAAAACATTGCCATTAGCAGCTCGGCCGAGAGATATTTATAGGTTTCAATTTTTGCCACCGTATCACTGATGTTCATTGGCATTCCCAACAAAGATAAGAACCAATAGGCAGTAAAAGCGACGGCAATCGCCAGAAAAAGCCAGCGCAGGATCGCAAAGATTTTCAAACCACCGGGCTTAACTTTTTTCTTTTGACCCAGCAAGGGGAAAACTGGATCAAAAACCTCGCTGGCAAAACCATTAAACAAGCACAGCGTTGCGCATTGCCAGCGTCGTCCCAATAGCAAGGTTCCGACAAAGACCAAGATGGTGACAATTAGATAAAAAAGCAGCGCCAAAGAGATCCCGGTGAGGCCAAAGATCGGCAAATATTTAAGATAAAAGGCGGTGTTAGGGTCGATCAGCTGTAGCGGGATGGTAGTCCAGGGTAGCGGCATCGCAAAAAAGTAGAGCTCCTGATTGTTTAATAGAATTGGCCCAAAAATATGGACGACCAAGGCCGCTAGGATAAAACCGATCAGATTGCGCTTTCGCATCACAGTCCGTTTTGATGAGCCGATAATTCGCAGCGTTAAAAAGCTGCCCACAACAATAAAAATGGTCTTGACCCAGTTTTCATAAAATCCCCATAACCAGGTGATAAATGCCGCCACTTGAGGGCTAGCGCGACTGAGATAACCAAAATTTAGGCCGGCAATGATCAGACAGAGAATGATATAAACCGCTAAGATTGTTTTTAGTACTTTTACTTCTCGGGAATTTTGTTGATCTGTCATGGCGCTCCTTTCCTCCGGTTAAATTTATTTTCTCTTGATCACAAAAACTATTTCTCAACCGCATCGATGGCCGATTCGGCATCGTCGACGGTTTTCTCGGGGGTGGTTGGCGACAGGGTCATGAAAAAACCATTGGTTTGATCGATAAAGGCCTCAGCGCTATCAAAGCTGACATCCAGGAGGTGCCCGCCCTTGCTGCGGTCATCAGAAATAAAATGAAAATGATAGCCTTTGACATTTAAACCACCAATCTCTTCCGGGCACCACAATCCCACTAAGGTGCCTGGAATCTCTTGATAGTCAAAAATCGACTGGTTCTTGACAACTTCAGAAAGCACCGGATAGGGTTTTTGCTGGCTGGCTACTGACCGCGCTTTAATGGTATTAAAGGTGGCATCAATCCGAAACAGATAAAAAGAAGCCGGATTGGTTATGTGTTTGTCGAGTTCTTCTTGCAGGGCTTCGAGGCTGGCTATTTTTCCCAGCGACTGGGTGAACTCCTCATCAAAATAGGTAACTGCGGCAAAGGGGGTAGTCTCAGTATCGGGAACTTCCACCACTTGACCACTGGCTTTAACCTTGTAGACAGTCTTGTCAATCATCACCAGCTCGCCGTCGAGGGCGTTAAAGGTGCCGATGCCGACATCCCCGTGTTGCTTTAATTCGCCAAAGCTGACAAAGCCGTCGTAATTGCCGGCTAGCAGGGAATTAATGGTCGACACCTGGAAGAGGGTTTCTTCTTTTACAGCGGCGCTATCGCTGCTGCTGGTAGTTGCCGCACATCCGGCAAAGCTTAAGACCGCTAGCAGCGATAAAACGATTACTTTAATTTTTGTTTTCATAGTGCTCCTCATTTCTGTATTTATAATTCGAAAATAATAATTCAAATTAATAATCCGATTTTACACCGCAATTCCAATCGATGCAATCGAAATAATCAAATGTTTCTTGCTGTCCACCAAAAAAACGCAAATAAATTAATTTGGCAACGACTGATCGGTATTGACGGCGGTTTTAAGCAATGCTAAAATGATAGCGGTTGAGACTATGGCTTCTTTCGTCCTACAAAAGCCCTGACAGCCACAAAGGAGGAATTATGACTACATTTATTATCGGACTACTTATTTTAATCCTGGGCGGCTTTTTTTACGGCAAGCTGGTCGAGCGGGTCTTTGCCCCAGATGATCGGCCGACCCCGGCCATCAGCCAGGCCGATGGCGTCGATTTTGTCGTGATGCCAAAATGGAAAAACCAGTTAATTCAGTTACTAAATATTGCCGGTACCGGTCCGGTGCTCGGTCCAATTCAGGGGATTCTGTTTGGGCCGCTGGCCTTTATTACCATCCCGATCGGCTGCGTGCTGGCCGGGGCGGCGCATGATTATCTTACTGGAATGATCTCGATTCGCAACGGTGGCGCCCAAATGCCGCGGCTGATTGGCCAGTATCTGGGCACCAAAACCAAGCGTTTTTATACCCTGGTGTTATGGTTGCTACTTTTTCTAGTCGGCGGCGTTTTTATCTATACGCCTGGCGATCTGATTACCAAAGATATCCTAAAACAGGATGCCAGCCCCCAGAGCTTAACCGTCTGGATTGTTTATGGCGGTATCTTCATCTACTATTTAATCGCCGCTTTTTTTCCAATCGATAAGATAATCGGCCGCGTTTATCCGATTTTTGGTGCCTTTTTAATCATCTCAGCGGTTGGAATTTTTGTCGGCGTTTTAAGAAATGGTGGAATCAATCTGGTAAACTTATCCTGGGAAACCTTACCCCAGCACCCCCTCGGCCAGAGCTTTGTTCCTGTCTTCTTTATCACTGTTGCTTGCGGGATCCTTTCCGGTTTCCATGGTACCCAGGCGACCCTGATTTCGCGGACGATGGCCTCGGAGAAAGAGGGGCGCGGAACCTTTTACAATATGATGATCGTGGAAGGCTTCATTGCGATGTGTTGGGCTGCCGGAGCGATGATTCTGTTTGATCAGGGCGTCGATTTAAGCACCGGGGCGACCGCCATGGTCGGCCTGATCTCGCAGCAATTTCTGGGACCAATCGGTGCCTATTTTGCGATCCTTGGAGTCATCGTTTTACCAATCACTTCCGGCGATACCGCTTTTCGTTCGCTGCGGCTGATGATGGCCGAGACCTTCAACATTGATCAGACCAACCTCAAAAAACGCTTGCTAACCACCCTGATCATCTTTGTCCCGGCGATCGTGATTTTGGTGTTTGCTAAAACCTCGCCTAATGGTTTTAATTTACTGTGGCAGTATTTTGGTTTTACCAATCAATTTGTGGCTCTTTTCGCGTTGGCGATGGCAGCGGTCTATTTGATGAGCAAGCAAAAAACAGTCTGGATTGCCCTAATCCCGGGGATGTTTTACACCTTTATCGTGATTAGTTATATCTGTCATGCCCCGATTGGTCTGGGGCTGGAACCGCGACTCGGCCCTTTGGTCGGCATTGACCCCAACTCTTATATCCTGTCCTATCTGGTTGGTGCAGCGGCGTCGATACTCTATATGGTGCTGATCTTAAAACACGGCCGACCGGATGTGGATCAGCTCCAACCCTCATCACTGCCTGACGATCTTTAAAATCAATACCACCTAGTCTCCCGTAACGCGAAAGGCCCATGATCATCGTAGACGATAATCATGGGCCTTTTATTTTTTTGTTGGGATTATTTGATTTTTTAACGTTGGATGAACCCATTACATCACGTCAACCCGGGGGCTTGTCAAGGTACTGTATTGATATCTGCGACTCTTTTTTTATCTCATTTACGGGATTTTATTTTATGAAAACGATGCGTGCAAAAGTTGACTTGACAATTAAAAATTCTTTCGTTAATATAGATAGCATGCTATGTATTGAGGAGGCGTGATGAATAAACAAAGCTTTAATTTTGGAAAAACGGTGAAACAATTAAACAATATCATGGAAATGCAATTCAATCATTCGTTGAAACAATGGGATCTGACCTCATCGCAGTTTTCTGTGATTATGTATCTGTTGCACAATCAGGATCAGGAAATTAATCAAAAAATGATTGAAACGGCCTTCTTACTTAAAGGCCCAACGGTTACCGGGATTGTCAAACGCTTAGTCGAAAAGGGTTTTATCCGACGGCGGCCAGATGCTCTGGATCGGCGGATTAATTATCTGGAGCTGACTGAAAAAGGACTGGCGCTAGAAACGATTGTCTGCGCCGAGATCACCCGACTCGAAGCTGCTACCCTTCGCGGTATTTCAGACGACCATCTTGATCTGCTCGAAGCGCTCCTTTCCCAAATTCTAAAAAACCTCACCGACCCCTCCCCGACTACTGAATAGGACTAAGCCTTCTTAGAATGGCTGGAAAATTGATAAGACTGGATGATGCCTGGCTCAATGGTTATCTTGATTGACTATTTTATTTGAAGACTTAGATTAAAGATTTAGTTTGACCCTCGGCTTACCTGGCAATCATCAATCACTGTGATTAACGAAAGGAACAATGATGAAAAACGATTTATTTGAAAAGTACCCCGTCCCCAAGGCGGTGCTAACCCTGGCCATTCCAACGATGCTGAGCATGCTGGTGACGATCGTCTACAACATGGCCGACACTTTTTTTGTCGGCCAAACCGGAGACCCCAATCAGGTGGCGGCAGTCTCGCTGACGATGCCGATATTTTTCCTGCTGATGGCCTTTGGCAATATTTTTGGGATCGGCGGCGGATCCTATATCTCCCGGCTTTTGGGCGAACGCCGCAACAGCGATATCAAACACACCTCCGCCTTTAGTTTTTATGGCTCTATTGCACTGGGGCTAATTGGTATGACTGCCTTCCTGCTGTTTATGGAACCGGTACTGCGGATGGCAGGAGCGAGTGATAACACGATTGGTTTTGCTAAGGGTTATCTGACGGTAATTGCCTATGGCGCTGTTGCCATCTGCCTTCAGAATTCGCTGGCTCAGATCGTCCGTTCAGTTGGCGCGGCCAAAGAATCGATGATCGGGATGATGATTGGAACCGTGGTCAATATTATCCTCGATCCGATTATGATTTTAACACTTAACATGGGTGTTGTCGGGGCAGCCTGGGCAACAGTGATTGGAAATGCCTGTGCCGTCATTTATTTTATCTATTATATGACTAAAAAAACCGATGTCTTATCGATTTCGCCCCGCGATTTAAAATTTGATAGCGCCATCGCCAAGAATACCTTTGCCATCGGTCTGCCAGCCTCGATCAATAATATTCTGATGAGTTTCTCAATGATGATTCTGAATAATTTTGCTTCCTCATATGGCGATATCGTGATTGCCGCTTTCGGCGTTTCCGGTCGGGTTTTTTCGATCGTGGTGATGCTGGCTTTAGGTCTGGCGATGGGGATACAACCCTTTATTGGCTACAATTACGCCCAGCAGAATTATCAACGGATGAATGATGCGATCAAATTTGCTGCCGTCATCGGGATGATCATGGGAGCTGTGGTGATGGTAGTGACGATGATTTTCGCGACCGAAATTATTTCCTTTTTTATCAATGATCCCGAAGTGGTTGAAATCGGAGCCTATATTCTGGTAATCCAGATGCTGGTCAGCCCCTTTCTGGGGCTTCAGTTTATTGTTACGACCGTCTATCAATCGCTCGGCAAGGCCATTCCTTCACTGATCCTTACGGTTTGCCGACAGGGTCTGGCATTTATCCCGATTCTGATTATCGGCTCCTCACTATTTCAGCTTCAAGGTGTGATCTGGGCACAGCCGCTGGCCGATGTCTTCTCGATCGTGCTGGCAGTGTCGATGTACACCGTCACCTACCGCAAACTGCGTGCCAGCAAAGCCGAACCGCTTTCGCTAGTCATCGAAGACGGCCTGGCCTAAACGAAAAAAGCATCCTAATCGATAGGATGCTTTTTTGTTTTGAATGCTTTTAGATGAAATACTTTTAGTTGAAATGCTTTTAGATGAAATACTTTTTTTTCAATTCGTTTTTTGATCAGCCATTATTACTAGTGTGCTGATTTAAACCGATAATGAATGGATGAACACGGCTAATTCGGGTATAACCATTATATCAAATTAATAAGGGGGTCAACCATGATTATGCTTGTCTTGAATTGTGGAAGTTCGTCGGTGAAATTTCAGGTTTGTCAGATGCCCGACTATCAGGTGCTGGTCAAAGGTTCAATCGCAAAGATCGGCTACGCCGATGCCGAATTCAAACTAAAAATCAAGGATCACATCCAAGTCCAGGAAACACTGCCGATAGCCGATCACGAGAGCGCTATCGATCTGATTCTTGCTACCTTAAAGTCGCGCGAAAAGTCCTTAGGTTTTGCCCTGACTGATCTCGCTGCCGTTGGCCATCGAGTCGTTCAGGGCGGTGAACAGTGTAATGAGTCGATTCAAATTACGCCCGCCATCATTGACTATATCGAAAGCATTAAGGAGCTGGCGCCGCTCCACAACCCCCATCATCTGTCTGGCATTTATGCCTGTCAAAAGCTGCTACCGGGCATTCCTCAGATCGCGGCCTTTGACAATGGCTTCCATATGACCCTGCCCCGCCATGCCTATTTGTATGCCCTGCCGCTGGAGCTTACCGAAAAGCATAAAATCCGCCGCTACGGCTTTCATGGCATCGCTTTTCGCAGCATGGTAGCTGAGGCTGAAAAATTACTGCCCCAGGATTACCAAGCCTATCGGATTGTCAATATGATGCTGGGTAGTGGTACCACCGCTAATGCTGTTTATTATGGCAAATCGATTGACGTCAGTACCGGCTTCACCCCTCAGGAAGGCCTGATCCAGTCGACCCGCGCTGGTGACATCGATGCCGCTGCCTTGCTTTATTTAATGAAAAAAGAGCAGCTCTCCCTGAGCCAAGCTGATACGCTGATCAATAAAAAGAGCGGCTGGCTGGGCTTATCAGGGATCGGCAATGACATGCGTGAAATTTATCAGGCCTCATTAGATGGCAATTCGCGCGCTAGCGATACCATCGCCGCCGTCTGTCACCGCTTTCGTAAATATATTGGCGCCTATGCAGCTGAAATGGGCGGTCTCGATTTGTTGCTCTTTTCCGGCGGGGTCGGTGAAAATGCCTGGTATATCCGCGAAGCCGTCTGCACCGGACTTGAATTTATGGGCCTTGTCTTAGACCCTGAAAAAAACCGCAACCTGTCTGGCCAAGGGATGATCAGCACGGCCGATTCTGCAGTTCAAATTCTGGTCGTCAGTGCCAATGAAGAAAAGGTTATTGCCGCCGACACCTTTGCCATCCTGGATGGTCATGATCAATAAATCTAGTGGCTGCAATCCTTAACCGAGGCTCAAGCTTTTTTTGCTTCAATGGCTCTGAGCCGGTGTTCGGTGTGGACCATCCCGATATTGGTGGTCATCACGTTGCCAGTGGTGGCCGGGTAATCCATAAAGATCGCAATCGTGACCGCCAGCGCCAAGCCTTCGATCGGAATCCCCAGCAGGTTGAAGACAATCGTAAAGAGAAAGGCGCCCATTCCCGGCGAGGGCGGCACCGCCACCGAGAGAATCATACACAAGATCACCACCGGAATCATTTCTGGCAATGAAAAAGCGATGCCATAAATATTCCCGACAAAGACAGAAGTCAACAATAACAGCGGAATGATCCGCGGCTTATTAAAGAGCACCCCGACCGGGATTGAAAAATGAACCAAATAATCACGGATCTTCTGTTTTTTTAGGGCGGTCGCGGTATGGCTGGCAAAGGTAGCGCTGGAGCTGGCGGTCGATAAGGCAATCAGCAGGAATGGCGATACGGTTTTCAAATAAGTTAGCGGGCTGATTTTTTCATAAACAGCCAGGCTCAATAGCATCAACAGATCGATTAACCAAAAGGCGCCGAGAATCAACGCTATCAGTCGAAAGGCCCCCAGTAAAGCGGTGCCTTCACCAGAGATGATCATGTTCAGGATACTGATAAAGACGACTCCGGGCATCAGCGCGCAGACCGCATCGAGAATCGTTGAAAAGATCAGATTGGCTTCAGTAATCACCCGCGTGATCGACGGAAAGCGACCCTTTAAGGTCAACATCACAATCCCGCTGATAATCGCCAGAAAGATAATCTGCAGGGTATTGCCGTCGAGAAAGGGCTTAATAATATTGGTCGGGATAATCCCAAAGACCATCACGCCGATCTGATTCCACAGATCACTCTGGCCGCCTTGTATCGCCGCGCCTGATTCGCCCAGCAGAAAAAGCTGCGCGACGACCAGCGAAACTGCCGCCGCCACCAGGATAACTGCCATCGACCAGGTCAGCAGTAGCCGAAAGATCCGCTTCATCTGAGCCAGGTTATCCATATTGAAAATACTGCCGATCGCCGAGAAAAACAGCACTGGGATGACAATCGCGTTAAGAAAGCCAAAAAAGGTACTACTAATCGGAGTCAGTATAACACTGCCGAGCTGTTTGCCGAGCGCTGGTGCCAGTGCCTGAAAAAGCAGCCCGGTCATGATCGCCCCAACCAGGGCGATTGTGGTGGTCAGCGCCGGATTAAGTGGTTTTTGTTTGAGGGTGTAGGAGACATTGTTACAGCCCTTTTCATAAGAGTAGGTGACCGAAGACAAGCCAATTAAAATATTCTGACCGATCAGGCGGTAGTCGGCCTGCTCATCGTCTGAGGTTTCTGGCAAGGTCAATGGGTTCTCAGGATTGCCCCAGTAGTTCATCGTCAGGGTAATGGTTCTAAAGCGTTTCTGAATTGATAATTCAAAACTGGCATTGGCTTCCGCCTTTTCCGCCCAATAGACAATCGCTTCTTCGACAAAGAGCTGCGCTTTGATATTGTCGGACTTGGGACACTTGTATTTTTGGAGCAGCTCCGCAACAAAGCCATTGGCCTGATCGAGGCTGGATAATTGCAGTGGTAAGATTTTTTTTATTTCCATGGTTCCCCCTTATGCGTTGTAGCTTAAGACTGCGATTCTTAAAGAACCATCCGCTGACTGTTGACGGATTTGGAAAAAAGGATCTCAATAAAAGATCTCAATAAAAACTTGGCCAGCATCGGCTGGGGGCTTTCGCACAAATAACACAGGATAGTGCTACCCTGTGTTATTCGTCTTAATTGAGCAATTGTTATCATCAGAGGTAAATCCTAGTCTAAGCTTGTCTCTATTATACCACCTGATGCATGCGGCCGTCATCATAATTTAATTGCCAAACCACCCCATATTTATCGATAATTGAACTATAGGCCTTGCTCCAAAAGGTTTCCTGGAGTTCGACCTCCACGATACCCTGATCTTTTAATTTATTATAGAGCATTTCAATCTCATCAAGATCGTCACTGAAGATCACCAGGGTAATCTTGTTTTTTTGGACATCCCAAGGTTTGGGGGCGATATCTGAGAATAATACTCGGGTACCATCGGATTCAGACTCCGCCGGATGGGTTATCTGATCCGCGGTTGCTTTTTGCTGTTCTGGTATCATTTCACCAAACAAGTTGATTTCCGGATGGTCAGTACCGAAAACATCCGCATAAAATTCCATCGCTTCCGGACAATTTCCATTAAAACTAAGATAGGGTTGTATCTGCATCTCAACACTCCTTTTTGTTTCGCTACGAACACAAAGCTTTTGTGGCTCGCGCCGTTATTTCAATATGGATCAATTTTACAGAACCAAGACACTTTGATACATTATATAGCCTTGATTTTACAATTTAAACGGTTACGAGTAAAATTTTTACATATTTCTGTAAAATAAAATTGACCAAACGCGAATCTGCTGTTATTGTTATAAGGGTCTTAAAGGCAGTTTTATTTTTATTCATTCCTATCTGGTTGTAGACAACTTTTGCCTGAAATTAACAAGACTATTATAAATTGGGAGGTTTTTTGTGAGTATATTGTTCTTAATTATCGGGCTGGTACTATTAGTCAAGGGCGCTGATTATTTCGTGGAAGGTTCTTCCTCTATTGCCAAGCGTTTTAATATACCCAGTATGGTTATCGGCTTGACCCTGGTGGCCTTTGGCACCAGTGCTCCGGAACTGGCTGTCAGTGTTTCGGGATCACTGAATCAGGCCAATGGGATTGTTTTTGGGAACGTGGTCGGTTCCAATATTGTCAACATCCTCTTTATTCTGGGGATCTCGGCCTTTATCACCCCCATCAGTATCAAATCGAAAACAATCTTTAAAGAAATGCCCTTTGCGATCCTGACTACCATCGCATTAATGCTGATGGTCATGGATGGCCTGATCAACGGTGACCCGATCAGTGTGATCTCCCATTCCGAAGGTTGGATTCTACTGTTGTTATTTGCGATTTATCTGTATTCGATGGTCGAGATTTCGATTATGGGAAAAGAAGAATCAGCAGAAGAGATCCTTGTCCTGCCGATGCCCAAAAGTGTTATTTTTACCATTGGTGGCTTGCTAACAATTATTTTTGGAGCTAACCTGGTGGTTAACGGAGCCAGTGAGATCGCCGCTTTGTTTGGTTTATCGGAAACCTTGATTGGTTTAACCATCGTCGCCATTGGCACCTCGCTGCCAGAACTGATCACCTCGGTGGTGGCAGCGAAGAAGGGTGAAAATGATATTGCCGTCGGTAATATTGTTGGCTCCAATATTTTTAACGTCCTTTTTGTAATGGGTGTTTCCGCGGTAATCTATCCCGTTGATATTGCCATCGAAAACTATGCTGATCTGTGGATCTTGCTAGCTGCGATGTTGGTTGTCGTGCCGATGATGTATACCTCAAAAAAAATCAGTCGCTGGGAAGGGGTCTTGATGATGCTCGGCTATGTCGCCTATACGGTCTTCATTATTACCCGGGCGGTGTCTTAAACTGATAAGAACTTAAAGACTGGTAAGTACCTAAATACAAATAGAACCTAAAATAAAAAAAGCGCCGGTTTATACCCGCGTTTTTTTATTTACTAAGAATCACTTGCTAAAAAATATTTGCTCTAAATCTATTTGCTATAAAAGCGATGCTCGACTTTCGTATTTGCCAATCAGCCCATCAATCGCCGCGACCGTCACTTCTTTGGGCAGCACATAGTCACTACCGGGCAAGCTTCTAAAAAAGTCATCAAAGGCTGCGACAATGTTGGCTTCTTTTAATTTAATCGTCTTAAAGACCTGGTTATGAGCATTTTTATAATGCAATATAAAATGAACGAGGGTTGCTTCGTTGATAAATTCAACCGCTGAATTGAGGACAATTTTTTCTTCATCGAAAGCATAGGTCTTGCGGTTATCGGCCTCAATATCGTCCCTGACTTGTTTTATCAGCATCAACCGCTCCGCCGCGCTAAAGGGTTCACAGATCTCCTCAGGGAAATACATATTACCATCTTCCATAAATGTTTCCAGATTTTTGAGCGAAAAGACATTGATCATGGCGCGGTTTTCCTGTTTAAAATAATCATAAAAGCGATTGGTGGCGGCCACTAGCGGTTCATAGAAGGGTAAATCCTTGCGTACCTTGTCGGCGACCATCTGATGGCTAGCATAGTAGGCAAAACAAGGCAAGGGTTCAACCACCTGACGGATGCGATAGGTATTATCAAGCGAATAGATCGCAAATAGGTCGCGGCTTTCTTCAATAAAGGGCTCGGTCTGTTGCAGGATCGTCACAAATCCCTGTTGGTAAAAATGATAAAGGTCGGGATCATGATAGCGGACCGCGCGGCTGAAATCGCGGGAAATCGTCACGACATCTTCCGATGTCAGGATAAAATATGGAAACAGCACATTGATTTCCTGGTTATCAGCGGGTGACTGATAATAGTAATTGGAGTGATAGGTAACATTATCGAGCAAGCTCAGGCCAATCAGTGTTTTGAGCGCCCCCAGACCAGGATCGGCTGCAGTTTGGTCGCCGGTTTCAGGAAAACTTTGAACATCCTGTAAGCTCAGGTGCTTCCGATTTCCTAACATCTGCCCAAAAATATAATGGTAAACCTGTTCAAAATGGCTGGGAATAGCCAGCTTTAAATGGGGCGAATCGTTAACAAACAGCTCCCGGTCGATACTGTTTTCGATCATCGCAAGGACTGGTCGCTGACCAGTGACAATCTCGATTTGCTCCTGGGAAAGGGTCGTCATGTTTTCCCGCGGCGCTTGCTTAATTTCCTTTGAAAAGGGAATCTGGTAAGTGGTCAGCTCATAAATAATCGCGATCAGCTCGATTATTTTTTGACGGTTATAATAAACTCGTTCACCTACCTGACTTATTTCTAGCAGCGTCTGAAGCTCTTCTGCTTCAACACTTGAAAGACGCAATGCTTTTAACAAATTGTCAAAGACTCTTTTGGTGGGCAGCCGCTCCCCGCTTTTAATCCGCTGCAGGGTGGTACGGTTTATTCTTCCCATCTCTGCTAGCGATTGAATCGTTTCGCCGCTCTCGTCAATCAGTTCTGATATTCTTTTACTAAATTGTGTCATGCTCAGCTCCTGTTCGGGTTTATTTAAACTTTTATCATACCTTGTAAAACTATCGGATACTTTTATTATAGCCCTGTTTGTCTTTAAAACAAGATGTGGCGTTTGGTGTGCCAATGTTTTTTTGTATTTTTATTTCTTAGCGCTTGACCATTGGTGATGCCAAATCCAGAATCAAAAAGAATCGCTTTATTCAGCTTAACTGAAAAAAACGATTATTTTTGAAATAATTCTATTTTATTCTAATGCAATTCAATTTTAATGCACATTTATCTTAATTCAATTCGATTGAGTCGATCTTAGTCCGACTTACGGCTCCAGGCTGATACTGGCGATGATTTCATTGGCCCAAGCGATCGACTCACGATAATCGTGATACAAATTATAGTTTTCGATTTTTAGCTCCTGGGAACGGTTCAGCGTCGTTGTCCAGTCACCTTTTTCATAGGCTTGGATTAATTCATAAATCGGATAAAGGGGACCACTGCCATTAAGCAGTGCTTCGGGAATCGAGGGCGGTAAGGAAATACCCGCCAAGGCCTCGGCCATCGATTGATCAAGAATACCGTCGAGGACACTAAACAAGCCCATCATCCCGGCGGCGTGCTGGAAATCATAAGACATCATCGCCCGTTTAGCGACAATTTGAGCAAAGCGACTACGGATCAGTGAGATTTTCATCAATTCGTCAGGCTTGTCCTTGCCAAGATCCTGGAGCATTAATATTGTCAGCCACCGTTCAATTTCGTTAAGCCCCATATAGGTCAGGGCATAGCGGATCGAACTGACGAGGTCGTGATTAGAGCGGACACTGGCCATCCGCATGACCCGATAAGTCAGGGTGACATCCTGCCCGATCTGATCGGCGAGGGTCTCATAGGAGGGATCTTCTTTTTTAAGCTCAGCAATCAGTCGGAAATATTGCAGCTTAGTCGGCGACTTGCTGACCGAATGGCCGGCAATAATAGGCTTGCTAAAAAAGCAACCCTGAAACAGGGTAAAACCCATTAGGCTAGCCTGCTTAAATTCATCCTGGGTTTCAACCTTTTCGGCCAACAGGGTTTTTCCCTGCGCCAGCGCCAAAGCGACATCGGTCGTAATCGTTCCCAATGGTGTCGTCATCAGGTCATACTTGATAATATCGGCATAGGGGCTGAGCGGATAACTCTGGTAGGCTTCTTCAAAATCATCCAGGGCAATCTGATAGCCCTTTTCCTTGATTGCTTTAAGGCGCTCAATTAAGCCTTCATCAATCCGAATTTTTTCGAGCATTTCGACGACCATCCGATCGGGCTTGATCAGCTCCAGGGCATTGGAATGGATGAACAATTCGTCAAAATTAATAAAGGCCAGCTTGTCTTCAACGATATTTTCAATCCCCGATTCGTAGAGGCCGGTGATAACTCCCGCCGTTGCCCCCTGCGATGATACCCCACCAAATTGAGTAGACTGATTATTGAGCCGAAATAAAAGCTCATAGCCATAGACTTCAAGCTCAGCGTTAAAAATTGGTTGTCTCGCAATAAACATGATCCTCCTTTTGAAGCGTCGGTTGCGCTTCACCGCTCAAAATTGATCATACTTTTGAGCTAATTCATAATAATTATATTTTAGCACAAGCGATGCAAATTAACAAGTAACTCGAATCGTTGTAATTGAAATAAGAGAACCGGTGCTGCCAGCAAAAGCCAGCCCAGCTACGACTTGCGGCTTTATTTGGCCGGCTTTCCATTGCTAAATTTTCCTCTAAAAACAAGTCGGCCATTGCGATCATAGGAACGGCCTTCACCATGCCAGACGCCATTGACAAATTCGCCCTCATATTTGAGCTGGCCATTATCGTAATACTCTTTGCAATACCCGGTCGGTACCGATGGATCTTTGATCTTTTCCTGATTACTGGGGAGCCGGGCAAAGTTGCCTTCGCATTTAAGTTTGCCATTTTTATCAAAGATCCGCCCCTGACCGGAAGCGTAACCATTGGCAAAATTACCAATATATTTGAGCTTGCCGTTTTCCTCATAGAGCTTTCCCTGACCGGAGGCCAACCCATTAACAAAGGAGCCTTCGTATTTGAGCGTCCCGTTTTCGTAATACTCCTTGCCTGTTCCGACCTGGAGGGCATTTACAAATACCCCTTCCGAGGCCAGTCGGTTATTGACAAAGCGTTGTCCAAAAAAACGGCTACCGAGATAATAACCCATGATATAACCGTCCTTGCAGGGAATTTTTATCAGCGGTTGCTGACTGCTGCCGCTGCTGTTATGTGATGACCGCAGATAGAGCCAGATGCCAACGCCAACGATGAACACCAGGATAAGAAAAATAATGCCGCCCATAGCTACCTCGCTTTATGATTTGATACCTTTATTATAAACCTTTTTGCCTTAATCCGACCCGTTTTTCTGTTAAATTAAGCTAGCCTCTGTCAGGTTTATCCGGTAACCGCGGCAAATTCGTATTCCTGAATCATCGCATCCATTTCTGCCAGTGTTTTTTCGGTCGGCAGAACGTAATCACTGTCCGGCAGATTGCAAAAAAAATCTTTAAATGCCGCAATGATCCCGGGTTCGCGAAGCTCAACGGTTTTATAAACCACCCGACCATCAATTTTATAATGCAGAATCAGTCGTAAGCAGCAGTCGCTTTCATAGATGAATTCTACCGCTGAATTTAAAAAAAGCTTGTCATCATCAAGGGCAAAAAGAAGCCGTCGCTGATGAAAAAGATCATCTCGCACCTGTCTTAAGGTCGTCAACCGCTCAGTCGGGGTCAAGCGGTGATAAATTTCTTCTGGAAAGACGAGACTACCATCTTCCATAAACTGGCGGAGGTTTTTAAGGGAGAAAATATTAAGCATCCCATGGCTGACCTGCCTGAAATAGTTGTAATAGCGATCCGTCGCCTCCAGCAAGACCTCATAACAGGGAAATTCTTTGTTCAGTTTGCGTTCTAACATTTGCCGATCGGTATAATACGCAAAACAGGGTAACGGTTCAACGACGATCTCAACCTTGAAGTTACGATCTAAATCAAAAACCCGAAAGAGGTCATTGCTCTCTAGAATAAAAGGCTTTGTCATCGCGATCATTTCTTGAAAACTATCAACATATAAGGACATAAAGCTTGGGTCGTGATATCGAATCGCCTGGTTTAAATCCCTGGAAATGGTGATCAAAGCCGCGGAGGTTAGGATAAAATACGGGAACAAGGCGCTGATTTCCTGGACTGCGGCGATTTTATCGGTTTCGATGATACAACAATGGGACAGATAATTGACATTGTCCAGCAGTGTCAGCGCAATCAGGTGTTTTAGTGCACCTACCATCGGATCAGCGGCAGTCTCGTTGACTTCGCGACGCAGCGTCAGGACATCTTTAAGATCTAGTCTTTTTGTATTTCCCAGCATCTGTAAAAAAAGATAATCATAAACCGCCTGAAAGCTATAGGGAATCGCCAGCTTTACAGCCGGCTCGGCTTGCCCAGCCAGCTCCCCGTCAAGACTTTGTTCAATCAGGCTTAGCACCTGTTTTTGTCCAGATACAATCTTCATCGAATCGGTAAGCTGCTGTGAAGCTTGCCCATATTTCTTTTTCTGCAGTTCCTTAGAAAAGGGGATCTGATGCTCGGTTAATTCAGAAATAGCCTCGATCAGTTCAATGATCTTTTTGCGGTTGCGATATCTGCCTTCGCCCACTTGCGCGATTTCTAGTAGGGTTTCTAGTTCTGCTTCTTCAACTGCCGATAGCCGCAGTGCTCTGGTCATTTTCTTAAAAAAAGCCCGGGTGGGTAGCCGTTCCCCGGATTTAACTCGTTGCAGGGTGGTGCGGTTGATGTTTGCCTTTTCAGCTAAAGACTGCGTGGTTTCACCGCTTTCTTCAATATATTCGGCGATTTTTTTACTCAGTAATGACATAATCCCTCCTCTGTTTCGATGTTGCCTGTTCCGACTTTATTATATTTGCTAAAAGATTTATTTTCAATTATTTCTTTCATTATTCATATTAACTGAGCTAATCATAATCTTTTTATTAACCACTTACAAGTGTAATTTTTTGTGATTTTCTATAAACTAGTGGTTTTGTTCAAATCAATTTAAAATTTTTCAACATTCATAATTTATTCAGCATTTTTTTCCTGTCTTTTTTTTAAACCCCTTTACAGTGCCAGATTCTTGTATTTTATTTATCTATTTTTTGACTTTTTTTTAACAATAACACTAGCAATTTATCTGGCTAAATGATATAATAATAACGCTTTCGAACTGCTTTAGGATTCATTCGTGATTGCAAAGCTGCTGGCGCTTTTTTGTCATTGGCTGCAAAGCGCTAACTTGCTTTGCAAACTCCGGCTTTAAACCCAGCTCGTGTGACAATTCTTAAGGATTGGAGCTGCACTTAGAGCCGACCACCAAAGTAGTTGCCCCGAAAACAAAATAGAAAGAGGTTTATTTATGGAAGAAAATCAACAATCCCTGATCGACAATACTGAGATTCCGATCACCGAGCCGACTCTTGGTAATCAGCGGCGTATCATCAAAAAACACCTGTCCACCAAGGTGCTAGGCTTTACCCTGAGCATCCTGGCGGTTGCCGTTATCGCCCTTGGCATTATCTCCTATAGCATCGGCTCATCAGCCATTATAGAACAAGCCAATGCCGATGCCGAGAAGTATACGACTGAAGGCGCTGCCCATGTGGCGGCGATCATCGCCGGTAATCTGGAAACCCTCAGTCAGGTGACCCTGCGCCAGGGGATCGCCTCGATGGACTATCCCACCCAGGTCGCGGCTTTAGCTGCTGATGTCGAAAAGCTTGGTTACGAGGATATCGCCGTTATGGATCTAAATGGTCATGCCAAATATCTAGCCGGCGGTGGCGAATTTGACGCTGCCGGTCAATTCTGGTATGAGAATGGGTTCAAGGGCGAGACCGCCATTTCTGACGTCGCCGTCTGCAAGGTCACCCTAAAGCCGGTCGTCTTTGATGTCGCTCCGATAAAAAGTAATGGTCAGGTCGTTGGCTTACTGGTCGGCCGCCGTGATCCAACCTTTTTAAAGGACATTACCAATGCCATGGGTGATGGCGTCCGTCAGTATGGCCTGGTTATATGTGCCAATGGCGATTTAATGGCCCATCCCAATGACGCGGTAGTCGAGGAACAAGCCAATATCTTTACCGACATAGACGAAAACGGCGCATGGAAAGATTTTGGCCTGGCGATTCAAGAGCTGGGTGTCGGACAAACCGGACGGATTACCTATCTTTATGATGGCGAAAGCAAGATCGGTGCCACCGCCCCGATTCCCGGTACCGATTGGACACTGGTCATCACCCAGTTTGAAAGTGATGTGCTAGCTCCAATGACCAACTTGCGCAATATTACGATGCTGGTCTCGCTGATGGCGCTGTTACTGGGCGGCGCCGCGGCCTATTATCTGGCTAAAAAGATCAGCAAACCGATTGTTGATTTAACTGCCCTGGCCGATCAGATGGCACTCGGTGATGTCGATCTGACGATTAGCGCATCGAGTGAGGACGAAATCGGCGCGCTGATGGATTCCTTTGCTACAATCATCAAAAATCGCAAAGACCAGGCTGATGCCGCCCAACGTTTATCGCAGGGTGATTTCGACGTTGAGATCATTCCCCAGTCCAACAAGGATGTGCTGGCCTACTCGCTGATTGAGATGGTTGCGGAAATGAGCAAGGTCAACCAAGGGATTAAAAAAATCGGCACGGCTGCCCAGGATGGTCAGCTTAACTACCGTGGCAACACCACCGAGTATAGCGGAGCCTATAAGGACATGATCATCAGTCTCAACAACATGGTCAATACCTTTGTCAAACCCCTTAAAGTCGCTACTAAGGCGATTGAGCGCATTGGCAACGGGGTCATCCCACCACCAATTACAACCGAATACAAGGGTGATTTCAACGACCTGAAAAATAGCATCAACGCCTGTATCGACGGCTTGGGTGCCCTGACCGAAGGGAAAGAGGTGCTGGCACTGCTTAGCGCCAACGATCTGTCGCAAAATTTTGAAGGCAACTATACCGGTATTTATGCCGAAATTGGCGAATCGATCAATGGCGTACATGACCAGCTGACCCGAATCATCGAAATCACCACCAATATTGCCGCTGGTAACCTTTGTGATCTTGACGCCTTAAAGGAAATTGGCCAACGCAGCGCCAATGACACCTTGGTGCCAAGCCTGATTTCAATGATCGAAAGCATTGCCCTGCTGGTAACCGAAACCCAAACGATGACCCGGATTGCCGTCGAGGGGGATCTGACCAATCGTGGTGATGTCACCAAATTCCAGGGCGAATACGCCAAGGTGGTCGAAGGCTTCAATCAGACCCTCGATGTCGTTATCGAACCGATCAACGCCGCCTCGGCTACTCTGAAAGAACTGTCTCAGGGTAACCTCCATATCGAAATGCACGGCGATTTCAAAGGCCAGCATGGTCAAATCAAAAACGATATGAACCAGACCATTGCCTTCTTGAAAGAATATGTCAAAGAAATTACCCATACCTTAGAAGAAATCGGTCGCGGCAATCTCAATCAGGAAATTACCACCACCTATTTAGGCGACTTCCAGGCCATTAAATTGGCGCTTAACAGCATTACTGGCAGCTTAAGCGGTACCCTATCGGATATTAACACCGCCGCCCTACAAGTCGAAAGTGGTTCCCGTCAGATTTCCGATGGTGGTCAGGCGTTAGCTCAGGGCGCCACTGAACAAGCCAGTGCGATTCAGCAACTAACCGCCTCAATCGATGAGGTCGCCCAGGAAACTAAACAAAATGCGATGCGTGCCAATGAAGCCAACCAACGCTCGATTGAAGTTCGCAACAACGCCGAAATCGGCAATGTCCGGATGAATAACATGGTTACTGCGATGGTTGACATTAATAGCTCATCACAAAATATTTCAAAAATCATCAAAGTGATTGATGACATTGCTTTCCAGACCAATATTCTGGCGCTCAATGCGGCCGTCGAAGCCGCCCGCGCCGGCCAACATGGCAAGGGCTTTGCGGTCGTCGCCGAAGAAGTCCGAACGCTGGCCGCTCGCTCTGCTGAAGCCGCCAAAGAAACCACCGGACTGATCGAAGGCTCGATTGACAAGGTCGTAGTTGGTACAAAAATTGCCGATGAAACCGCCGAAAGCCTGACCCAGATCCTTTCTGATATCGAGAAAGTCACGTCACTAGTCGGTAATATCGCCCAAGCTTCCAACGATCAGGCCTCAGAGATCGCTCAGATTACCCAGGGTATTGAGCAGGTTTCCCACGTCGTTCAAACCAACTCGGCCACTGCTGAGGAAAGCGCTGCCGCCAGCGAGGAACTCTCCGGTCAAGCCGAAATGCTTAAACAAATGGTCGGCAGCTTTGCCTTAAAGGATCAGTACAACGGCAATCGTGTCGCCCCACCGATCGTAAAACATCACATACCCGACGCGCCGATCCCTAAAGAGCCTGAAATCCGGCTCGATGACTGGGATCTCGACAACGATAAGTATTAAAAGAAAATCAATATCAATTTAACACGAATTAACACGAAAACCCCCATCCGGTACGCCGGCTTGGGGGTTTTGTTATTTATTGAGTAGGCTGTTCTTATTTTTTTGCTTTCTTTCGGATTTTTGGGCATACATCCGCTGGTCGGCCTGGTGGAAGATTTCTTCCCAAGTCCAGGGCTTATCGCCAGGTGCTTTGCCTTCATCGCCGTGGTAGTAGCCGACCGAAAGACCCAGCTTTAAGACGGGTTCAGCAATGCTGTCATTATGTTTTGCAATAATCGTCGCAAGCCGCTGTTTTAGGGTTTCGGTGGTATTGATATCACAGTCATAGACAATGATATAAAACTCATCACCGCCCACTCTGGCCACCAGATCGGTTTCTCGAAAGGCTTTTTTGAGTGCCCGGCCGGCCGCGATGATCAACTCATCCCCCCAAGCATGGCCATAATCGTCGTTAACCCGCTTAAGACCGTCGATGTCACACACAAAGGCGCAGACATTGGCGGGGATTGGCTGCTTGTTTATCTCCTGATTAAAATAATTGCGGTTATACAGACCGGTCAGCGAATCATGATAACTGATATAGGCAACCTCATCGCGGGATCGTTCGAGCAGCTCATACTGTACCGAATTAGAAATGGCCAAAGCGCTAACCCTGGCAATACTCAGGGCAAAGTTGGCATAGTCATTAATTTTCTCTGGTTTTTGAAAGTCTCCAATTTCCAGGGCGCCAAAGATTTCGCCATAGCGGATCAGCTTGACCACCAGATAATGACTGCTTTGATCGATTTTAAATTCGTCATCAGGGTCTAGAAATTCGTCGCTGAGATAGGTTTCAAAATAATCGTCATCACCGCGCTCTAGAAAGCGCACCCGTCCGGCACCAAAAATAAAATGAAAGAGCTCTTTAATTTTAGCAATGATATCGCGCTTTTTTGTAAAGCCGGTGATTTCCTCGATGATATGCAGGACTGCCGCATATTCGGCGCCCTGTTTCTTAAGATCTTCGAGCAGCTGCTTTTCCTCTTTTAGCCCTTCGCGAGTCTGGCGCCAATCATTGATCAGTCTGCCCAGATAAAGCGACAACCCCTCTGTGCCGACATAGATCATCCGATAGGGCAGATTGATATAATCGGCAAAAGCGGCCAGCTTTGTCTCAATGGTCGGATCATTGCCGGTATCGAGCAGCACCAGCTCAGAGCAGGACTCGGCGTAGAACTGGCGCGCTGTTTTTTGGTCAAAGCCCCCTTCAAACAGCCATTTTTCCCAACGATGAAGCCAGCCGCCAGTGAGAATATAGCCGCCTTTTACGATGATGTAATCAATAAATTTTTCATTGAGATAATCGTGAAAACAATGATCCCCCTCATAAATGACGGTTAAATCATCGTCCTGAGATACCATTTTTGCGACCCCACAGTCACGGCTGGTGATGATCATCTTGTTGCCCTGATCCGTAGAAATTTGCTGTGCCACCGCCTGCTTCTTTTTACGGTCACTACAGATGCAGGCAAACGGCACCACGGTGACAAAACCATAGTCGTTTTTCTCAATAATCTGGCGATAATCCCAGGCGAAATTTTCACAAACATAGAGATTAAGATGCATCCTGATCCACTCCTATCGATTTGAGGGGATACTGTCCCCACTCTGCTACGGTGTCGGCAATGTTTACTAAAACCTCCGGCGGTACCTGATAAGGAATTTCCCCATGTGAGTCGGAAATCAGAAAGCCGCCCCCGGCTGCCGCTTGACTGATCAGCGTTTTGACGGTTGACTGGGCTTTTTCAGGGCTCCAGTTGACCATTTCGATTGCATTGAGGTTCCCGACCAAGGCAATCTTATGGCTGGCGCGCGCCTTTAAGCAGGTGACATCATCACACTGACCAAAGCCCAAAATAGCGGTTTTGCTGGCGATAATCTCATCCAGCACCGGCAGCGTTATCCCCGAGGCCAGATGAGTGGCGGTCGGCCCCTTGATCTTTGCCAGCGTCTGGCAATCAAGCGGATAAGCGATTTTCAAATAGGTATCTTTCTCAATCATCGTCGGTGAAGCCAGCGGATTAAAATAACAGATCGCCGTCGCTCCGGCAGCCAGCTGGGCATTGGCCCATTTAACACAAAAGGCACTATTAAGCGCCATCAGCTGGGCAAACAGCTCAGGTCTGAAATAAATCAGTTCGAGGTATTTTTCAAAACCCAACTGCATCACCGGCAAGGAAAAGGGCGCCACCACCACCCCGATAATCGGGATGCTGTCGCCAGCCGCCTGTTTAAGGCCGCGGGTTACCGCAAGAATCCGCTGCAGACCCGGGCTACTGCCAATATCCGGCAGATTCAGGCTGGGAATCAGATCAAGGCTCCCAATCAGCGGTTCCCCGGCGTTGGGCGGACCATCATCGGTAAAGACTACCTCACCGCCAAAGGCCTCGGTTTCTATCGCCCCATAAGCAAAGCTATAGAGGCAGTCGCTGCGGTATTTTTTTTGCAACATCAGTTGGGTTTTTACAACCAGCTCCGGATCCATAAAATAGTCTTTAATTGACATTTCCAGTTCTCGGGCGCCATAAAGCGAGAATAACAGTAGCAGCGGTACCCGATCTGGTTCCTGATGGGATAAGGCGGTTAAGACCCGCTCCATTGATGTCATTTCAGTTTTCATTGTGTCGCCACCAGCCTTTCAATCATCGGAATCACGGCCGTGCCATTTTTGCCATCGGCATCGGCGCCAACCTGTAGCCACAGGCTACTATCCAAGCGAAACGGAGCCCCGCCGACAATCAGCCAAGTTTTTATTTTGCGGTGATCAAATTGTTGGCGTATTTCTTTAACCTTCAGGGCTGATGGTAGCATCAGGGTCGAGACCAGTAACACATCGATGCGGTAGGCCATCGTTTTATCGACGATTTCCTCGACTGAAAGACCATCCCCAAAATCAAAGATCTCAAAGCCTTCCGCCTGCACCACAGCCTTAACAATCCGCTTACCCAGAGCGTGATGATCAATCAGCACACCGATGCCGATTTTAGGGCTGTTTTTGCGGTCACGGCGAAATTCCGGCAGCATCCGGGTGATGATCTCCTCGCAGATTACCCCGCTCATATAAATCTGCGACAAGGAATAATCACCGATTTCCCAGCCTTCCCCAATGATATTTAGGGTTTCGGAGATGATCTGCTCGACTGCCTCAAAAGACTGTTGCTGTTGAGCCGCATCGCGTAACACCTTTTCGGAACCGATCCGATCCATCGCCAACAAGGCGTCTAAAAAAAGCTGTCTGTGATTGTTTTTCTGTTCCATCTGCTTACCAACTTTCGTAATTCTTTTATTCGTTCCCTAGTAATTCGATCTTGTTATCACGTCGGCTACTGGCTATTATTATGCCGCCTATTAGAATGCCATCTATTAGCATCTTTAATTGTACTTATTCTACCCTATTCTTAAGCCGTTAATCAAGGACAGTTTTGTTACGCGTCCCGCCATCATATTTTTCTTTTTTTGCACCTATCTAAAAAATGATACACCTACTGATGCCAAATTGCGATTATTTAGAATGACTCTTGATTTCTTCTTCGATCAGCGTTATAATCTAGAAATAACCCTAAATTTCACTTTTCTCGAGGAGGATTTAATATGGCAATCGTATGGACTCAGGATTTATCAGTCGGTGTTAAAAGCATTGACGGACAACATCAACAATTATTCACCATGGCAAATGATCTTTTTGA
Source organism: uncultured Acetobacterium sp. (assembly GCF_927416815.1). NCBI lineage: Bacteria > Bacillati > Bacillota > Clostridia > Eubacteriales > Eubacteriaceae > Acetobacterium > uncultured Acetobacterium sp. The sequence goes on from NZ_CAKMJU010000026.1 coordinate 66,219, forward strand.
AGCCGGTAAAACCGGTAAGTCAAAAGAAAAAATTGGTGATTTGCTAAATTTTTTGGACGCTTATACCAGGCAGCATTTCCGCGATGAAGAAAGCTATATGGCCAGCATCAAGTATCCCGATCTGGCTGAGCAGCAGACCGCCCACAAGAATTTTGTGGCCGAACTGACTAAGCTAAAAGCCGCCTATGATACATCAGGAGGGAATATTTCAGTGATCATCAATGCCAACCAAATGGTCGTTGAATGGCTGACCAAACATATTTCTGGGATGGATAAAAAAATCGGCGCCTACGCCAAAACATTGGCCTAAAAAAACCCCCACCACTGACACCGTGTCAGCGTTGGGGGTTTTTGCCTGATATTTTACAAGCTGAAAGGCAAAATTAGCTGTGCAGTTAAGATCCACTGTACCGCCCCATCTAACTTCAAGTCGATACTCTCGAATACCACGAAATACTTGTACTGCGGTCACTCTGCTGAGACAGACATGGTTAAAAATTGATAATCAATATTTTTTCTAAAAATGATTGAAAGCTGCTAAAAAGTAATGTTACAATGTGTGCATATCGTCTTTGTTTGCCTAAAATAGTCCCTTTGACGCCAACAATAAATACTGCCCATCAAATTAACACCTTAAATATAGTAAAGAACCCCCTTGTCATGTTATGATGAACTTTTACAAAACCAGATTTTGCTTCAACGTCCGATGTTTTTACAAACGTTTTCTGGAGGTAGATATGAAAGTCAAAATAAAGGTCATGATGCTACTTGGACTTACTTGTGCGATACTATGTTTAAGTATCACTGATAACAGCTTTTCGAGCTATGCGATCGAACCGCAAAAGCTTGTCTACAAAAGTGCCACCGAATATGATTATCCGCCCTTCTCCGTGGTAACCGATGGCCAGGCCGATGGTTTTTCAGTTGAGCTGTTACAGGCGGTCGCCAATGAGATGGGGCTAGAGATTGAGTTCAAGGTCGATCATTGGTCGACGATCAAACAAGAACTTGAAGATGGCAGCTTAGATGTCTTGCCACTGGTTGGTTACTCCGAAGAACGCGATCAGTATTTTGATTTTACGGCCCCCTATATTGTCATGCGCGGCAATATTTTTGTCCGACAGGATGATCCGAAAATCAAATCGGAAGCGGATTTGTTTGGCAAAGAAATTATCGTCATGAAAGGCGATAATGCTCAAGACTATGCCTAAAGCATGAATTTTACTGACGAACTGATTCTTGTGGATACCTATGCCGAGGCCTTTCAATTACTGATTTCAGGTTCTCATGATGCGGTTCTTGCGCAAAGCTTAGTTGGTCAAAAGTTAATTAATGACTTAAAAATAAAAAATATTGAAGCCGTTACCCGCCTGTCTGACGATGGTGTTGACAGGGTCAAGGTTTCCCTTAGTGGCTTTGAACAAAAATTCTGTTTTGCCGTCAATGAAGGTGATAAGGAGCTATTAGCCTTACTCAATGAAGGTCTCGCGATTGTCTCAGAAAACGGTACCTATGAGGCACTTTATCGCAAATGGTTCCCCTTTCTGGTCGATACGAAACCAGATTATCGACAAATTGCCATCTATTTTTTTGGCGCCCTGCTTGCTGCAATTGTTGCTTTGTTGTTATTTTCTTTTATCATGATTCGTAAAGAAGTCAAACGGCAAACAGCAAAATTGCAGAACAATCTCTACCGCAATACCATTATGTTTAACGTTATGAATCAAGAGTATAGTTCGGTCACCGATCGACTCGATTATGTCCTGAATGAAATGATCGCAGTGACCGGCAGTGAATTTGGTTATATCTATTTGTTCGACGAAGCAACAAACCAACTCACGCTCAATTCATGGTCAAAGGGTGTGATGGCAGCCTGTCTGGTGGCCGAGAAAAAGACTCTTTATCAATTAGATGGCGTCGGTATTTGGGGTGAGGTCATCCGCCAGCGAAAGCCCATGATCATCAATGACTTCAACAAACCGAATCCGCTCAAGCAAGGCTATCCCCAGGGGCATGTTCAACTCTATAATTGGATGGCCGTTCCCGTTTTTGTCGATCATCACATCGTCGCCACCGTCGGGCTAGCGAATCGCCCTGTTGATTACGATGAAAATGATATCTACCAGGTTACGACACTGATGAGTGGCGTCTGGAATATGATTGAGAAATCTAAATACCGAGACGAACTTGAGATCGAGAAAAACAAATATTTATCGACTTTAGTCTCAATCGATGAGGGTGTCCTGGTTGTCGGCTTAGATGAAAAAATCGAGCTGATCAATAAGGTCTGTGCCAAAATGACTGGCTGGACCGAAGTGGAAGCAAAAGGGATGCATTATCTGGATGTATTAAGACTATCTCATGAAGATCCAAGCTGTGATATCATTGACCCGATTGCCGAGGTTCTTAAATTTGGGATAAATTATGAGTTAGGCAATCACGCCATCTTAACATCTAAGGATGGGCAGTTTTATATGCTGGAAGACAGTGCCTCGCCAATTAAAAATCAACACAACCAAATGCTTGGCGTGGTACTGGTCTTTCGCGATGTGACCCAAAAAAGAAGCCAAATAAGGCAGATTGAATATCTCAGTTTCCATGACGCCCTGACCGGTCTCTATAATCGACGATTTTTTGAAGCGGAGATTATACGGCTTGATACACCAAGAAACTATCCACTAACCATCATCATGGCTGATTTAAATGGCCTGAAGCTGACAAATGATGCCTTTGGACATCATCAGGGCGATATCTTATTAAAACAGACCGCTAGTTTATTTAAAACCCATCTGAGAGCCGATGATATCGCTGCTCGCTGGGGCGGCGACGAGTTTGTTATTCTGATGCCACAAACAACCTCAGATCAGACCCAAAATATTGTCGATCGCATGAATTATGCGATTAGTCAATTAGAAACAAGCAAGGGTATCCTCTCGATTGCTTTTGGCTGGGATACCAAAACAGACGCTACCATTAGTTTTGAGGATGTTTTCAAAAATGCTGAAGAATACATGTATAAAAGAAAAATTAGCGAAAGCCAGGGTGTTCGCGGCTTAACCATCAAGACGATCCTTAAAACCCTGTATGAAAAAAGTCCACGGGAAGAAAGCCACTCGCAACGGGTCAAAGAGCTTGCAGTTAAAATAGCCAAAGCATTAAATCTCTCTCAGCATACGATCGATGACATTGCAACTTTAGGATTATTGCACGATATCGGTAAAATCATTGTTTCTGGAGAAATCCTTGAAAAACCAGGACGGCTCACGGAAGCAGAATATAACGAAATCAAAAAGCATCCCGCCATCGGCTATCGGATGTTGACGGCAACAAATGAATTTTCAAACATTGCCAAAGGCGTTTTGAGTCACCATGAAAGATGGGACGGGAATGGCTATCCAAACGGAATCAAAGGTACTGAAATTCCCATCGAATCAAGAATCATCACCATTGCTGACGCATATGATGCCATGACTGCGAAAAGACCCTACCGAAAAAATGGTCTCTCTGCAGAAAAAGCAAAACAAGTGCTGATTGATTGTGCCGGGACTCAATTTGACCCAGTTATCGTTGATATCCTGATTAAAGAACAGATTATCTAAAACAAATCAAAAAAAATTACGATCGATTTTTTCATCATAGCCTCTTGTTAAACTGTGGTGCTGCCATTCCGACAACAGTAAGCTAGCAGGATGCCACTGACATTAGCTCCCGACTAATTTTGACAGGCCGCTTCATTACCATCGCGGCTATCGACAAACACAAAAAAGAAGCCTCCTCCCGGATGATAGAGATCCGGGGATGTGCTTCTTTTTGCGATATTATGTCTGGCGCTTAATGTACTAGAAAATACTGTTTGATACCTTTTTAGCAGACTGACCAATGATCGGTTTTTTAGGCTGTGGCTCAGCCGGCTTTGTATCGTCCTGGCGGCTTTTGATTTCGGCATTGTATGTTGCCACCGTAATCTTGCCGGACAAAACCAGACCCTTTAATTCAGAGCTGGTATAGCCACCCAGCTTATTACTGGAAACCTTCTCTTCTTCGGTTTCATCAGCATCAGTGCTCTGGCTTTTGGTTTCCTTTTGTTCGCGTTTTTCTTCTTCATCCGGATCGATCCGCGAGAATTTCTGATCAACGATCGAATTATCCTGATCGGTATCGCTGTTGACGTTGCTATTATCGCTCTTCATCCGATACCCAACGTATTCCCGACTAAGTTCCATGGTATCATATTTGTAGTAAGAATTTGCCTGATTGGCGGCGTTCTGTGCATTGACGCTATCTCCGGTCGGTTTAACAGTAACCGCATCGACCTTTTTTGACAGCGACGCGGCCGTAGCCTGAGTTCCGACGGCATTTAAAGTAACTGGATCCATGATCATTCTCCTTTCATATGGTGACCCGCTCTGGCAACGATGCTTTGAGCTTTGAATGCGTTCGTGATATTATTTAAAAGCAGTATAACACAATTGCTCACAAATTTCATCATATTTCGTAAAAACTCTTCACCTTCTCGACAAAAGTTTTATACAAAAAGACACCCCGGGATACCCGGGGTGTTTTTGATGATTTGATCGTGTTTAGAATTTTTTATAGGCTTTTGCTCCAGCCAGCACTTCGACGACTTCGTCAAAGGATGAGCCGATCGATGCCTCAACCGAACTAAAGATCGTTCCTTCGACAATCGGCGCATCAATAATTTTAACCTGGCTGATGTCCGGAAGCATTTCGATGGCCATTTCTGAGCTCATCACGGCACTGCCGAGATCGACTAAAATTACCACCCCATCACCTTCCGAAACTGCTTCAATAGCAGTCATTATTTTTGAAACATCGGTACCGATGCTGCCATCTTCCATCCCGCCCGCGGCGGCAATTCTGGCCGCTGGTGCCATTTGTTTAGCCAGTTCCATTGCCCCTTCGGCAATTTTCTGACTGTGTGAAACAACTACAATTCCGACCATTTTTTAATTACCTGCCTTCGCTGCGACTTCGTTAGCTGCCTGAAAAGCATAAGCCATCGAGGTGGCACCGGGATCCTGATGCCCGATGCTGCGTTCACCCAGATAAGAGGCTCGACCTTTAGTAGCAATGATGCTTTTCGTATATTCGACCCCATCCCAGGCTGCCGCTTCCGCTTCAACCAGGGCTTCAGTCATCGATTTTCCCTCGGCGATGCTTGCTTTAATCGCATCGATGGCCGGAATCATACTGTCGAGGATGGTTTTTTCGCCCTTAACCGCCTTGCCCCGGAACTGAATCCCGCCGACCGCTTCTTCAAAGGCCAGAATCACATCCTCATCGGATAATTCTTCCTTACCTTTAACGGCTGCCCCAGCTTTCATAAAGGCGGTGCCGTACAGTGGCCCGGAAGCCCCGCCGACAGTGGAAACCAGGGTCATCCCCACAGCTTTTAAAATATCATCAATATTTTTATCATAAACCGTCGGTAATTTCTCGATTACCGCTTTAAATCCCCGGCTCATATTAATCCCATGGTCACCGTCACCGATGGCCTGGTCTAAATCAGTCAGTTCTTGTCGATGTTCTGCCATCTTATCCGCATAAATCCGGATAAAATCCAGCACTTCTGCCTTTGTTGCCATTTATTTTCCTCGTTTCTATGTTCTTCTCAATTAGTTCTGAAAAACCTTTATAATAACACCAAACTAAGTACCGACAATGACCAAGGGGTCAGACCCTTGTTACATCATGTTGTACGCATCAAGGCGGACAGGTTGATAAACCTGTCCGAGCTTGTGGCGAACAACAGATTAACAATTGGTCGGTACGCCAGCGAAGTGTCAACCAATTAGTATCGCGAAATTTTAATACATTTTGAAGCCGATGGTATCAGCTTGAGCGAGTAATAAGTCTTTTAGCTCGGCATCGAGTTTTAATAAGGTGATTGATGCGCCGGCCATATCGATCGAGGTCATATAATCGCCGACGAAAGTTTTAAATACTTTAACGCCTTTGTCCGCTAAAATTTGTTGGACCCGACGATTAAGGATATAGAGTTCCATTGGTGGGGTTGCACCAGCGCCATTGATCATGACCGCTACTTCGTCACCCGCCTTAGGATCCATATCTTTTAAGATCCGTTCCATCAGGTAATCGACGATTTCATCAGCCGTCTGAATGGGTTTGCGTTCGGTTCCCGGTTCGCCGTGGATGCCGATCCCCAGTTCCATTTCATCTTCGGTCAGTTCAAAGCCTGGTTTTCCAGCTGCTGGAACAGTACAAGCCTTTAGCGCCACACCCATGGTACGGACGTTAGCAATGACCTTTTCGGCAGTTGCTTTTACTTCATCTAAGCTGGCTCCCGCTTCGGCCTTGGCACCGGCAATTTTATGGACAAAAACGGTTCCTGCCACGCCGCGACGGCCGGTGGTATAAAGACTATCTTCAACCGCAACATCATCATTGGTAACCACATTAGCTACCTTAATGCCTTCGGCTTCGGCCAATTCAGCAGCCATTTCGAAATTCATGATATCACCGGTGTAATTTTTGATAACTAATAATACCCCTTGACCGGCATCAACTGCTTTGATCGCTTCAAATACCTGGTCGGGTGTGGGAGAAGTAAATACAGAACCTGCCACAGCACCGTCAAGCATCCCTTTGCCGACAAATCCACCGTGTGATGGTTCATGTCCGCTGCCGCCGCCGCTGACCAAAGCAACCTTGCCGACTTTTTTGTCAGCACGAACCAGCACGTCAAACCCTTCAACACGGGCAACATATTCGGGATGGGCCAGAACGATACCTTCTAGCATTTCATTTTCCACATTTTCTACATCGTTAATAAATTTTTTCATAAGACTTCCTCCTATAAACATTATTAGTACTCTAATCCATACTATAACACGTTTTTACCCATTATGAATGTAAAAAAACGATATCAAGTGATTTTTTTTGGACGGACTTGACTGATTCCTGAAAAATAATCAAGTGAACCTGCAAAAATTCGTTACGTCAATAGGGTTTGGGTTGATAATATAAAGTTTTTGTTAAGCGATTGTAAATTCTTTGTGATTTGAAATGAGCCAAATGATGGTTAATGTTGTCCGATACTATTTTGAGATTAACCTTAAAAGCAAATCTAGATAGCATCCCTTGATAGCTTGCCTAGATAGCAAAACCAGTGCCGATAATTGTTAGCTCATGTTGTGACCAAGGGGCTGACCGCTCGGTCATTAGGCGATACGGTTTCTAATGCCATCCCCCTAAACCAGTGCCGCCTTCATTTTGCGGACGTAGTGACTCAGCGGATCGGTGGCGGCTTGCCCATGCTCGGCAATAATCCGGACGATCGCGCTGCCGACGATCACGCCATCGGCAAGCTGCGAAATCGCTGTCGCCTGTTCCGGGGTGGCGATTCCAAAGCCGACCGCAATGGGGGTCGGGGTCACTGCGCGGATATCTTTGATAATCGCGGCAAGATCGGTTTTGATCTCACTGCGCACCCCAGTCACCCCCATCGATGAGACCAGATAGATAAAACCGGTCGCCTCCCGCGCCAGCATCTGAATCCGATCCTGGGAAGTCGGAGCGATCAGGGTGATCACGTCGACTTCATGGGCATGGGCGACGCTTAAAATCTCGCCTTTTTCTTCAAAGGGCAGATCCGGGATAATGATACCATTGATCCCTACTTCCTGACAGCTTTTGAAAAACCGTTCCAGCCCGTAAACAAAAACCGGGTTGATATAGGTTAAAAAGACCAGCGGAATGGAAGTTTTTTGGCGAACCCGGGCAACCATCGCAAAAATCTTGTCGGTCGTCGTGCCGACACTGAGCGCCCGTTCATTGGCGGCTTCAATCACTGGCCCTTCAGCGATGGGATCAGAAAAAGGAATCCCGATTTCAATCAGATCCGCCCCGGCCTCACTCATCGCCAAGATAAATTCTTCCGTTTTATCGAGGCTGGGATCGCCAGCGGTTAAAAAAGCGATAAAGGCTTTCTGATCGGAAAAGATTTGCGAAATTTTGTTGGTTTTTATTTTATTTGCTTCTACTATATTACTCATAGATATTTTCCCCCTTGTAGCGGGCAATCGCCGCGACATCCTTATCACCCCGGCCAGAGACATTGACGATAATGATTTCGTCTCGCTTCATCGTCGGCGCAAGCACCATGGCGTGGGCAATTGCATGGGCTGATTCAATGGCCGGAATAATCCCCTCGGTTCGGGACAGGTATTCAAAGGCAGCGACCGCTTCATCATCGGTGATCGGCACATACTCGGCCCGTTTGCTGTCATGAAGATGGGCATGTTCCGGCCCGATCCCGGGATAGTCAAGCCCCGCCGAAATCGAGTAGACCGGGGCAATCTGGCCGTATTCGTCCTGACAGAAATAGGATTTCATGCCGTGGAAGATCCCCAGGCTGCCATTGGCAATGGTGGCCGCATGGAGGGCGGTATCGACCCCTTTGCCGGCCGCCTCACAGCCAATCAGCTGGACTTTGGCATCGGGAATAAAGTTATAAAAGGCACCGATGGCATTGCTACCGCCGCCGACACAGGCGATCACGGCACTGGGCAGACGGCCTTCTTTTTCAAGAATCTGAGCCCGGGCTTCTTTGCTGATGACGCTCTGAAAATCGCGCACCATTTCCGGGAAGGGATGGGGCCCCATCACTGATCCGAGGACGTAGTGGGTGTCGTCGACCCGGGTAGTCCATTCTCGAAAGGTTTGGTTAACGGCGTCCTTTAAGGTCATCGTTCCGGAGGTGACGACATGAACCTTGGCGCCTAACAGTTCCATCCGAAAAACATTAAGGGCCTGGCGGTCGGTGTCTTCTTTGCCCATAAAGATCTCGCATTCAAAGCCCATCAGGGCGGCGGCGGTGGCCGTGGCGACCCCATGCTGACCGGCGCCAGTTTCGGCAATCAGCCGGGTTTTTCCCATTTTCTTAGCCAGCAGCGCCTGACCCAGGACGTTATTGATCTTATGAGAGCCGGTATGGTTTAAATCTTCGCGCTTGAGATAAATCTTGGCGCCGCCCAGATCAGCGGTCATTTTTTTGGCATAATACAGCCGCGAGGGGCGGCCGGCGTATTCATTTAACAGCTCGGTTAACTCGGCCTGAAAGGTCGGATCGTTTTTATAGTGTTCATAGGCTTTTTCCACTTCAATAATGGCATTCATCAGTGTTTCTGGTGTGTACTGACCACCGTGGATCCCGTATTTTCCTTTACTCATTTTCTTCTCCTTTTTCGTATCGTCCTTTATTGGACTGCATCGTCTATCCTCGGTTTGTAGGGGCGATCCGTGATCGTCCGGAAGTTGTTGGTTTTAAGATAAACGCATGGCATAAGATCTACGCTTGCGGGCGGTCAATGACCGCCCCTACGGAATAATGCGTTACGTCAGTGAACTTATTTCAGTGCTTAGCTCATATCATTTATTAACAGCTAATCTTCCTGATCATTTCCACAATCTCAATAATCTTATCCCGATCTTTCACCCCGTCGGTTTCGACGCCGCTGCTAATATCAACACAATAGGGGCGCACCTGCTGGATAGCGGCGGCGATATTGTTGCTGTTGAGGCCGCCGGCCAGAAAAAAGTCGCCTGTAACATCCTGCAGCAGCTCCCAGTTGAAGGCGGCTCCGGAACCGCCGTATTGGCTGGGGTCGTAGGTGTCAAAGAGCCGGTAATCGGCGGCGGTGGCCTGGATGTCGGCCGGACTGCTGATCCGCAAAGCCCGGATTACCGGCAAACCGCTTTGGGCCTGCAGCAGCCGCACGGTGGCTTCGTCCTCATCGCCATGCAGCTGGATGAGATCGATAATGCCCGCCCCGGCCAGCGCGATGATCTCGGCCACCGGGTGGTTGACAAATACTCCCACCGCTTTGATGGCGGGATCCAGGCTTTGCTTTAAAGCTTGCGCCGTTTCCCAATCGATCTGGCGTTTGCTTTGGGCAAAGACAAAGCCGATATAATCGGGTTGAGCGACGTTCACCGCCGCAATATCTTCAAAGCGGGATAAGCCGCAGATTTTTACTTTTGTCATGATACTCTCCTCATTCTTTAGTCAATCTGCCGCTGATTTTATAATAAACGTTTGGCATAAAATCCACGCTTGCGGGCGGACACTGTCCGCCCCTACAACCTAACTCATCACGTTGGTGGATACTATTTAAACAGCACCGTCTATCATCAATTCGTAGGGGCGCTCCGTGATGACCAAGGTGTCAGACCCTCGCCCGCAGCACAGCCGCTGCTACCCCCGCAGCTGATCCAGCGCCCCCTTCTTATCCCCACTTCGCATCAGCGTTTCACCAATTAGCACCGCATTGGTCCCATTTTCTCGCAGTTTTGCAATATCTTCTGGTGTGCCAATCCCACTTTCCGAAACAAACAAGATTTCCGGCGGCACTAGCTTCCGCAAGCGAATGCTGTTCTTTATATCCACCTCAAAAGTCTTTAAATTGCGGTTGTTGACCCCAATTATCCGGGCGCCGGCAGCCAACGCCTGTTTAACTTCGGTTTCGTCATGGGCTTCGACCAGCGCCGACAGCCCCAGCGCATCGGCGATGCCAATATATTCCTTAATCTGCGCGGTTGTGAGAATCGCGCAGATCAGTAAAATCGCATCGGCCCCGATCCGACTGGCTTCATAAATCTGAATTGGGTCGATGATAAAATCTTTACGTAGCACCGGGATATTTACCTGGGTCTTGATTTCCGTCAGATAAGCATTGGCGCCCTGAAAAAAATCCGGCTCGGTCAACACTGAAATGGCATCGGCTCCGGCGGCCTGATAGTCCCGGGCGATCTCCAGATAAGGGAAATCGACCGCAATCACCCCTTTAGACGGCGAGGCTTTTTTGACTTCGCAGATAAAGGCGATTTCCCCGGCGGCTGACTTTCTGGCTAGGGCTTTTTCAAAAGCAAAGGGCATTTTAGCAGGTTTGGCCTGGCTTTTTAAGGCGTCCAGCGTGGTGGTTTCTTTAAGTACCGCCACCCGTTTGGCAGTGGCCGCCACAATTTGGTCAAGTATCATACCAGCACCTCAAAAGCAAGCGCATTGCTGCGTTTGACAAATTCATCCAGCTTAGCTTTGGCCTTGCCGGAATCAATAATCTCCTCGGCCATCCTGACGCAATCCCGGAGGGTGATATCGTTGTGGGACATATACAGGCAGAAGGCCGAGTTCAGTACCACCACATCGCGCTTGGGGCCTTTTTCACCGTTTAAGATATTTAAGGCAATAACTGCATTTTCTTCCTTTTCGCCACCGACCAGGTCGGACAATTGACAGCGTTTTAGTCCCAATTGTTCCGGGGTAATAAAAAAGCTGTTAATCTTGCCATCGGCAATTTCACAGATGGTGGTGGTGGTGGTCAGGGTAATCTCATCCAGACCGTCGTGGCCATGAACGACCATCCCCCGCTTGATTTTAAGCTTGTTGAGGACATTGGCCAGCGGTTCGACCAGGTTTTCGTCATAGACCCCCAGCAGCTGCATATTGGCGCCGGCCGGATTGGCCAGCGGCCCGAGAATATTAAAGATCGTCCGGATCCCCAGTTCTTTGCGGACCGGCCCGGCGTATTTCATCGAGGCGTGATAGGTCGGGGCAAACATAAAGCAGATCCCCAACTCGTCCAGCATTACCGCGCTTTTTTCGGCCGACAGTTCAATATTGACACCCAGGGCTTCCAGCAGATCGGCCGATCCGCACTTGCTCGAGACACTGCGGTTGCCGTGCTTGGCGACCGGCACCCCACCGGCAGCAATCACCAGCGCCGACACCGTCGAAATATTAAAGGTTGAGACCTCATCGCCGCCGGTACCGACAATATCCAGGACATCGGTTTTCGGGAAAATCTTGGTGCATTTATCCCGCATTACCATGGCGCAGGCGGTAATCTCATCGATAGTTTCGCCCTTCATCCGCATCGCCGTCAGAAATGAAGCGATCTGGGCATTGCTGGCCTGGCCATTCATCATCTGATCCATGACCTCGCGGGTTCGCTCCAGCGACAGATCCTTACCGTTGACAATATCATATATCGCTGCTTTAATCATTTTCGCTTCCTATCTTTAAAAAGTTTTCAATCATTTTGTGGCCATCAACGGTGAGGATCGATTCGGGATGGAACTGGACTCCGTAAACATCATAATTGCGATGCTTGACCGCCATCACCTCACCCGCGTCATCCTCGGCGATAATCAGCAGCTCATCCGGCAAACTGCTACGCTCGGCACTAAGCGAATGATAGCGACCGGCCGCAATAATCGGCGGCAAACCCCGAAAGATCGGACTACCGTTGGCGATATGGACGTTGCTGCTTTTGCCGTGCATCAGGGTACTGGCATAGATGATATTGCCGCCAAAAACCTCACAGATGGCCTGATGACCCAGGCAGACCCCCAGAATCGGAGTTTTGTCTTTGAAAGTGGTGATCACCTCTTCACAGATCCCGGCCTCGGCTGGTCGTCCCGGCCCCGGCGAAACGATGATGTGATCCGGTGCCAGCGCGGCGATTTCAGCCAGACTCAATTCATCATTTTTAATCACCCGGATATCGGGATTGATGATCCCCACATATTGATACAGGTTATAGGAAAAGCTGTCGTAATTGTCGATCAGTAAAATCATTATTCCACCTCCTGGGCTCGATCCAGGGCTTCAAACATCGCTCTGGCCTTGTTTTGTGATTCACTAAATTCATTTTCCGGAATGCTGTCAGCAACGATCCCGGCGCCGGCCGAGACATAAACCTTGTCGTTTTTGCGAACCGCCATCCGAATCGCAATGCACATATCCATGTTGCCGGAAAAGTCGATATAACCGACTGCCCCGCCGTAGACGCCACGCTTCTGGCCTTCCACGGCATTGATGATTTCAATCGCCCGTTTTTTTGGCGCCCCGGATAAGGTTCCGGCTGGCAAGACCGCCCCCAGGGCATCCAGCTGATCGAGCCCGGCTTTTAAGGTGCCCGTGACGGTCGAAGAAATGTGCGCAACATGGGAGTAACGGACCACCTCCTGATAGGTTTCCACTTTCACTGAACCAAACTCACTGACCTTGCCGAGATCGTTGCGACCCAGATCGACCAGCATATTGTGTTCGCTGAGTTCCTTTTCGTCCTTGAGCAACTCGGCAATAAAGGCTTCGTCCTCTTCGGGAGTCTCACCTCGGGGACAGGTGCCGGCAATCGGAAAGGTCGACAGCCGCGAATTTTTCAGCGAGACCAGGGTTTCCGGCGAGGCTCCGGCCACCTGAATCGTGTCAAAATCGATATAAAACATGTAGGGCGAGGGATTAACGGTTCGCAGCACCCGATAGGCAGACAGCAGATCGCCCGCAAAGTCAGCTTCAAGTCGGTTGGAAATCACCGCCTGGAAAATATCGCCCTGAACAATATGGTCGCGGGTTTTTTCGACCATCTCACAATAATATGCTTTGCTAAACAACGAACGATATTCCGAGGTCACCTGACCCCGAAAAGCCAGGGTGCTGCTGCCGTTTTTAATCAGCGCTTCAATTTCCTTAAGCGCGATCACCCCGTCGATATAGTTTTTCTCAAAGTTATCGGTTTTAATATTGACAATCACGACAATTTTCTGACGCAGATGATCATAGGCGATGACCTTGTCAAAAAGCATCAGATTCATGTCATCAAAGTTTTCAGCATTTTCATTTGTAAGCACCAGATTGGTTTCGGTGTATTTAACAAAATCGTAGGAAATGTAGCCGACAAAGCCACCGGTAAAGACTGGCAAAAAATCCAGCTTGGGACTTTTCCACTGCGCCAGAATTTCCCGCAACACCGTCCGCGGATCATCGGTCAGAATGTCTTTGGTCTTACCGTTTTTTACCACCAATTCACCATCCAGACAGGTCACTTCCAGGGTCGGGTCAAAACCCAGAAACGAATACCGTCCCCACTTTTCGCCGCCTTCGACACTTTCCAGCAAATAACACTTTTTGCCAGTTCCTTTTAAAACTTTAAGCACCTCAATCGGTGTCTTAATATCTGAAAACAGCTCCAGACTAATCGGGATGCTCTGATAATCCCGGCAATACCCTCTGGCGTCTTCCATTGATGGTTTAATCATAATTGTATCCTTTCGTTGGTTGGTTTATGTTTGAATAGTGTTGTGAGCTTTAATGCTGGTTACGCGAAACCACCATCAAAGCAACCTAGTTTTTGTGTTTAGAATTACATTGTTTTTGAAACATGTTGTTGACACAGTGGTACCTGCTACTTTGTTAATTAGCTGATCAAAAAGGATGAGACAAACATCAAAACCCACTACTACCCCAGTACCGACAATTGTTACATCATGTTGTGACCAGGGGGTCAGACCCTACGCATCGGAGCGGACACGGCAAAGCCTGTCCGATTCCGCAGCTAACAACAAATTAATAAGGGTCTGACCCCTCGGTCATTGGTCGGTTAGTCAGTGACGCGCTCACCCTTTATCCAGCAACAATCAGCGTCCCCACCTATTTATGCGCTTTTTAAGTAATAAAAAAACGCCCGCCCCTGATTAATAAAAATTAATCAAGGACGAGCGCAAAAATTACAAGCCCGCGGTACCACCTTAATTTACAGAGAAAAACCCCTGTACACTCTGCAGGATACAAACATATCCCTCGCAACTGACGTATGCGTCACGTCGCAGCATACTCAGAAAGATTACTTTCCTTTGACTGCGCCCTCAGTGGTCCATTTGATGCTCTGCGTCGTGCGAGGCTCTCAGCCTTCCCCGCTCTCTGTAACTGCACGATACACCGTTATCTCCACGTCAACGGTTTGATTGAACGATTAAATTAGATAAAGCTTAATCGATATTGGCGTTTTTGTCAAATTATTTTTTGCTGATAACGCAATCATTATCGAATTTCAAGAATCGCTTAACCCACCTTCAGCTTCATCGGAACAAAGCGAATCCCCTTGTTAACTTGTTCGGTAGCGGTTGCCACAAAACCAAAGCGTTGGTAAACTGCGACCGCATAAGGGGACGAATTGACCGTCATTTCAAAAGGTTTAGGCTGCTGACTCTTTAAATCCGCCAGCACCGTGTCAAATAAGGCTCGGGCGATGCCCTGCTGGTGATATTTCTTATCGACAAACATCAGCGATACATGAAAGCAATCGCGGGTACCAATGACCCCGACAATCCGTTTGTCTTTATAATAGCCCCACAGTGTCTTGTGGCCAGTTTCTAAATCCTCGGCCATTTCTTCGAGCTTATAATTTAGATACTCAGTAAAGGTCTGGCGGCCTTCATCGGTGTAGCCATCGGCAATAAAT
This sequence comes from uncultured Acetobacterium sp., assembly GCF_927416815.1. Lineage (NCBI taxonomy): Bacteria > Bacillati > Bacillota > Clostridia > Eubacteriales > Eubacteriaceae > Acetobacterium > uncultured Acetobacterium sp. The sequence goes on from NZ_CAKMJU010000026.1 coordinate 81,503, forward strand.
TCGTAAAAAACCTGATTGGCCAGCTCCACCGCAGCTGCTAAATCAGTATTGTCGATTTTCTTAATCATGTAAACCTCCCCTTCGATGTCAATCAGGATTGACGCCTAACCACTAGTTATTTTTCATTGAACAGCCAATTTCTGCAGGTTTATCGGCTCCGGACAAAAGCCCGGGCTGTTCATCCGCAGGCCATTCATATAGTTGATATCCTGCTCCCCCAGTTTTTGGAAATAACAGTTGATCCGGTGATTTAAAAATAGATTGTTCATCTGAAAATCAATCGGCACCGCAGCGTCGACGTGCTCGTAGACTAAGCCAGTTTCGGTAAATGGAGCTGGATATTCGGCTGCCGGCAGGGTTGGGATAAAATCATGGACATTAAAAATCCGGAAACTATTTTTGACCTGGGCATTGTAAAGCCCGACAAAATCACGATCACCGGGTCGGCCAGCGGCATAGGTGTAAACAAGCGCATCTTTTAGGCCGATATTAACAGCAACATCGAGCGCCGCCATAATCGCCAGATCGCCACCCAGACTGTGGCCAGTGATGTAAAGTTTTTTATTAATGGGTCGTTGACGGATGAACTTCATTACTTCTTCGCGCAGCGACTGATAAACCCTAGTGACGCCGCGATGACTGGCTCCGGCGTTTTTTACATAAGGAAAGGGAATCTGAAAAAGATCCAAATCCGAATCCAGATTGGGGGTTGAATCGGAGCCTCGAAAAGCCAGCACAATGCGGTCTGCTGACTCGGCGATAAAGCCAAAATTTTCTTCCATTTTTTGGGTCACTCCGGCCTTACCGTTAAATGACAGCTTCATCTCAAAACCAGCCGGTAGCGCCAGCTGTTGCTGATCAAAAAACGGGTAGGTCTGATAACAAAAACCAGCCATTAAAATGGCATCCTGTTTGCTGTAAGCTTCCGGCAGATCTAGTTGCTTCATTGAATTTCTCCTTTTTTGTTGTATTACTATATTGTAAATGATTCTTTTTAATCTAGTCAAGGCAAATAAATTGCTTGTTTATGTTAATATTTCAAACTAACTAAGAAAATCAATGCAATCTGGTCAAAAATCAGATAAAATAGAGAGGTACAACTATCTGACAATAAGGAAAGGCTTACACAACATGCGAACATTAAAATATGCTATCCTGGGATTAATTAACCGGGAAACGATGACTGGATACGATTTAATGAAGGTATTTAATATGGAACTCGTCAATTTCTGGTATGCCAAGCACAGCCAGATCTACCCCGAGCTTAAAAAACTCACCGATGAAGGGATGATCACCTATCAAATCTTGCCCGAAGGAGACAAGCTCCGCAAAAAAAGCTATTCAATCACAGAAAAAGGAAAACAGGATTTTCACAACTGGATCTTACAGCAGGATTTGCTGGAACCGACGCCAAAAGACATTTTTAGACTAAAAGCTTATTTTATCGAGTCGCTGAGCAATCAAGAAATCCTGGCTCACTTTAATTATCAGCTTTCGCAGCGCCAGCAAAAACTGGCAAAACTGCAAAACAATATGGAACTGTTGCTGGCCAGCAAGGATATTTCAAGAATCCAGAGCCCCGAATACGGCGACTACATCGTCCTGAAATCAGCCATCAAACGCGAAAAATCCTACCTCGAATGGCTCAACGAATGCATTGAAGAAGTAACCACCAACACCCGCATCTTTATCGACGAAAGGAGACCCATATGAGTCCAGATATTTGCCCAAAATGTGGTGGCACCAATACCAGCCCGGCGACATTTTCCCAAATTGATTGCCGCGACTGCCAGCGTAAGTTTGGTGGCGATCACCATGAACTGATCGCAACCACCCGCCAGATCGTCCTAAACACCTATCAAAAGGGAGCCGCCAGTCAAAACCTGACCTTTACCAAAACCGCTTCCGGTGCCACCATTGAAGGGCCGTTTCTTTGTTATTATCCGGATCTGCCAGAGATTTACATCAATCAGCAGCAGTGGCAGCAGTTATTAGCAGATTTTTATAAGCTTTATGTCCTGGACTGGAAGGCGGAGTATCAAATTGCGGCTGCCCCTGAAAATTTTGAAAGTGTCTTTGGCTGGGATCTAAAAATCATGATTAATAATCAGGACGCGGTGATTTCTCGGGGTCGAGATCTTTACCCGCCCTACTGGACAGCTCTGATGGAACTGTTTACCCATTTCGGTTTACCTAATATTAGCAATGCCCCGGGTCAAAATTTTTTACAGCTGCAGGTTCAATCGCATTAAATTTACATTTCAAACCAGAAACTACATCGCTTTTCTGTTTAAAATACGATAAAATGTGATATCATAGCAGTCTTTCATTTAACTTATTTTTAACTATAATTTTATAGTGTTGTCGGTTTAAATACTGTAGAATGTGGTATATAAATTTACCAACAGAAGATTTTAAAACAGCAACACCCCGAACAAATCTCACGCACCTAAAAAAAGCAAAGGCGGAAATCAACATGAAAATCTTTAACAAGAACTCTATCGGCAATAAAATCACCTCGATGGTGATCTTTTTGTAGCCCTGGCATTGCTAGTGATCGGCATCACCGTTACGGTTTTGAGCATTAACAATGAAAACCGGAGCATCGAAGAAAAGATGAATCTCCAGCTCAGTAATACCATTAACGAGATTGAACAGATTCTTAGTAATCATAGTAAGGCGGTCAGCACTTTAAGCGCCACCATCGGCGTCACCGGTACTCAGATGACAGCCCCGGATTACAGCGATCTACTAACCCAATATGTGGGTCTAACTGACGATATCTACGGCGTGGGAGTCTTTTACGATTACAATGCCTACCAACCGGAGCTTAAGTATTTTGGCCCCTATGCCTACCGGGAGAATTCGAGTATCGCCTATGCGGAAGCGCTATTTAGTACTGACGACTATGATTATCCTAATCAGGAATGGTACACGGTTGGTAAAAATGCCGGCGGTGAAATAGCCTGGTCAGCGCCGTTTAAAGATGACGCCCTTGGGATTTCGATGGTTACGGCTGCCGCGGCAATCTATGACACCAGCAAAAACTTCCGCGGCGTGGTCACCGGTGATATCGATCTTTCCAGTCTCCAGCAGCTGATTAGTGAGATCAAGGTCGGCGAAACCGGCCGTGCCTTTCTGGTCGATCAGACCGGCCTCTATATCGCCGATGTCGATGCCGCCAAGGCGATGCGTGTCAATCTGCTTGAAGATCCCAACGCCAGCCTGGCCGCCCTGGGCGATAATATGCTAAACGGTGAAACCGGATCCGGAGTCTTTAGCGATGATGCTGGCAAGAATAACATCTATTACGCGCCGATCCCGGAAACCGGTTGGACACTGGCGATAATGGAGCCCCAAAGCGAACTCAATGCCCCAATCATGATGCTGATTTTCCAGCTGGTTGGCTTAATTTTATTAACCTTGATTGTGTTGAGCTTTATCATTGTCAGACAGATCAAGGGTGTCGTCAACCCGATTGTCCTGATCACCGAGCTTTTCCATAAGGCTGAATTGGGAGATTTTAATAGCGAAATTCCTGAAACGATCATCAGCCGAAAGGATGAGCTGGGTCAACTGGGTCTCTCCTTCCAGAAACTATCTGAAAATATTCAAGAAAATATTGCAACCCTGGAACAAATTTCTTTGGGTAATCTCGAAGTAGCGGTCGATGTCAAATCCGATCAGGATATTCAATCCAAGAGTCTGATCGAAGTGGTTGAAAACCTCAAGAACCTCGAATCCGAGGTCGAAATGCTGACCCAATCGGCCACCGATGGTCATTTATCGGTTCGCGGCGATGCCAACAAGTTCCAGGGCAAATACCGCGATATTGTCGTCGGCGTCAATAATACCCTTAACGCTGTGGTCGTGCCGCTCAACATGTCGGCTGACTATGTTGATAAAATCAGCCGTGGTCAAATTCCTGAAAAAATCACCGCTACCTATCATGGCGACTTTAATACCATTAAAGAAAACCTGAATGCCTGTATCGACAATATCAACGCCCTAGTCGCCGATGTCAATATGCTGGCTCAGGCCGCCACCGCCGGCCAACTCGAAATTCAGGCTGATGCGACCAAGCACAGCGGTGATTTTAGAAAAATCATCGAGGGCTTTAACAATACCTTAAACTCGCTGCTGGCTCCTATTAACGAAGCCCGTCAAGTGATGACCAAAATGGCCACCAATGACTATACCCTTTCAATGACTGGCAACTACCAGGGCAATATGGCAGAATTCGCAGATGAAATCAACCTGGTTCATACCCGCTTACTCAATATTCAGCAAGCCTTTATTGAAATTTCAAAAGGCGATACCAGCCGGCTCAGTGACTTCGTTGCGATTGGCAAACGTTCCGAAAATGATCAAATGACCCCCTCGGTAATTGCGACCCTGTCAACCATCGACAACCTGATTGAAGAATCCCGCAATCTGGCTCAGGCCGGGATCAACGGCAAGCTCGAAATCCGCAGCGATGCATCCCGCTTCGAGGGTGGTTATCGGGATATCGTCAATGGTTTTAATCAGACCCTGGATGCCATCGAACAGCCCATCAACGAGGCCGTTATGGTCCTTGAACAAATGGCTGCCGGCAATCTGACTCAGGCTATGGAAGGCGATTATCGCGGCTCCTATGGGATTATCAAAGATTCCCTGAATGATACCATGAACTCACTCAATACGATCCTCGGCAGCATCAACGATTCGGCTGATCAAGTCGCATCTGGTTCCAGACAAGTATCTGAGGGCAGTCAGGCGCTCGCCCAGGGTGCTACCGAACAAGCCAGCTCGATGGAAGAGCTCAACGCCTCGATTGATGAGGTCGCTGAGCAAACCCGCGAAAACGCCATCAACGCCGACCAGGCCAATCAGCTGACCCGGCCGCCCAGCAAAACGCCGAAAACGGCAATACCCAGATGCAGCAGATGCTCCGCTCAATGACAGAAATCAATGCTTCCTCGGCGAAGATTTCGAACATCATCAAGGTCATCGATGACATTGCCTTCCAGACCAATATTCTGGCCTTAAATGCGGCCGTCGAAGCTGCCCGGGCTGGTCAACAAGGCAAGGGCTTCGCTGTCGTCGCCGAGGAGGTTCGAACCCTGGCTGGACGCAGTGCTGAAGCGGCTAAAGAAACCACCGAACTGATTGAAGGTTCAATCGCCAAGGTTTCAGAAGGTACGGTGATTGCCAACAATACCGCTGACTCCCTCAATGAAATTGTTGACGGTGTCGCCAAGGTCGCCGCCTTAGTCAATAAGATTGATACCGCTTCCAATGAGCAAACCGCTTCAATCAACCAGATCAACGTTGGTATTGACCAGGTTGCTCAGGTTGTCCAAACCAACTCGGCGACCGCCGAAGAAAGCGCCGCCGCCAGTCAAGAGCTGTACAGCCAGGCGGAACTGCTTAAAAACATGGTCAGTAAATTTGAATTGACCCACTAAACCAGTCACAATCACCAAAACGACCCCTGCAACACCGCCTAGAAATCGGTATTGCAGGGGTCGTTTATCGTTAACTAAAAAAACACCGTTAAAAACGATGTCCTTTTTTAAGTAGCGGTAGTACCGTCAATGACCGCAGGATCTGTTTCGCAGTCATTGGTCGGCATAAAAGTTTATTGGTAACTACGTTAATCCAGCGCTACATTAATTTCAATCTTAATGCCATCGACATCAAACTCGACACACATCACCTGTTCCCGACTCATGCTCAGTTCAATGCTTTCCCCGGTCAACATCGTTGGCGGCGAAATATCGACAGTGATATTATCGTTTGAAAAATTGATCGCGGCATTGGCGGTTAACATATTGGACAGCTCGGAGATTGCACTTTTGGCCATATCATCGAGTTCTTCCACCGGCATCCCCATCATCATGATCGAGGCAATCTGTTTGGCTCCCGCGGTATCGATGGCATAGGCAACATTGCCCTTTTTATCGCCAACGATCCCCAAGGTTAGAACAATTCCGCTAGCGACAATTTTCTTTGACTTTTCACTTTGTTCTTTTAAAATAATATTTTCAAAGCCCAACTGCGGCATTATATCGGTAACTGACGCAATGAAAGGATTAATAATTGCTACATCCATTCGACATCCCCCTTTTGAAAGCCAACATTCATAAAGACATCACCCAGATCGGTTTTGATTACAAAAGACTCACTCATAATATCGCCAATCGAAATGGTAATATCCTTTCCCCGGAAGACCGTCGGCGGTGAAACCCGCAGACCAAAGGAACGATTAAGCCCGTTCAACAGCGAACAGGCGTTACCGCCAATCACATTAGTAAACTCACTTAAGAAATTAATGGCGTCATCAATCTGCTGGCCTTCATCCTGGAGGATTTTTCGGGTCATGCCCAAGGCAGTACTTTCGGACATATCCATAATTAAGCGACCATCATGGCGGCCAATGATTCCAATCGCTACCGAAATCCCCGAAGAATTTGTGGTCATCGGATGTTCGTCTACCTTTTCAATGACAACCTCGCCGCCGATTTCTCGTTTTAGAAAACTAAAGATCGATTCTTTAAAGGCTTCTTCAAAATTATTCTTTAAAACCCCATAAAGTTCTTCGCCTTCAAAAAGTCGTTCAATGGCCGCATCAAGATCGGTCTGATCAACTGGTTTTTGTAAGTAACCTTTGATACCGACTTTTTTGGCTCGCTGAATAATTTCTTCATCCATCATCGCACTGATGGCAATGATTTTAGTATCATGCAAATGTTTTAGAATTTCTTTTGTACACTCGATTCCATCACCATCTGGCAAGGTCATATCCATTGTAATCAGATCTGGTTTGATCTCCTGGGCTTTTTGGATTGCGTCCTTCATGTTCAGTGCCGTTGCAACAATCTCTATCCCATCTTTTTGAAGCATCCGTTTGAGGACTGCTATTGAAAAAGTTGAATCGTCTACTATCATCACTCTAATATTTTCCATAAATCCACCGCCTTTTTAATCGAATCGAAAAGTTCATGCTATATTAATTCTAATTGTTATCCTTAGTCTTCGTCAAGTAATATTTACTTAAAACTTTTAGAATACTTAATCCCCGGAATGTGTCTGGATAACCTTATTTTTGTCACAATCCGAAAAACTCTATTTATTCTTATTTTTTGAATAAAAACGATCACGCTCTTTTTTTCCGCCGGTATTTTTTCCTGAGCCACTAGCGCTTCCGCGACGATTCCGGGGGGCCGCGGTCTGATGTGCCGATGGCCGGCGGGAAGACGCAATTTTTAGTTCGGCCGGCATCTCAACCATCGGAAAGGGATGTACCTCAACCACGGGAATTGATTTTAATACCAACTTTTCAATACCTTCCAGTAATGGCATCTCTTCCTGATCGCAAAATGCTATCGCGATACCGCCAAAGCCGGCACGTCCGGTACGACCAATCCGATGTACATAAGTTTCTGGTACCTCGGGTAAATCATAATTAAAGACATGTGATAACTCTTCAATATCGATGCCCCGGGCGGCAATGTCAGTAGCCACCAAAATCCGGGTTTTGCGCTCCTTAAAGTTATTCAGCGCCAATTGCCTGGCATTCTGGGATTTATTACCATGAATCGCCTGAGCCTTGAAACCAGAACGTTCGAGATGCTTAACAATCTTATCTGCCCCATGTTTCGTTCGAGAAAAAACCAGTGCTGAAATAATTTCCTTGTTTTTTAGCAAATGGATTAACAGATGGATCTTATTACTTTTATTGACATAAAAAACATTCTGCTCAATCACTTCAACGGTTGATGAAACCGGGGTAATCGTGACCTTGGTCGGATTTTTTAGAATCGATCCCGCCAATTTAGCAATTTCGATCGGCATGGTAGCTGAAAACAGCATATTCTGTCGTTCGGCGGGCATGTGCTTGATGATTTTTCGGACATCCTGAAGCATCCCCATATCGAGCATCATATCCGCTTCATCGAGAACAAAGTGTTTGATCTGACCCAGTTTGATATATTTCTGATTAATCAAATCCAGCAACCGACCCGGGGTTGCTACTAGAATATCAACTCCGGCGGCTAAGGCCTTGGTCTGAGGGTTCTGGGATACACCACCATAAATAACCAGGGTGCGTAGTCCTAAAAACTTGCCATAGGCTTTAAACGAATCACTAATCTGCAGCGCCAGTTCCCGGGTAGGTGCCAGCACTAGAGCTTTGATCGGACGGTTTCCTTTGAGATTTCGCTGCTCATACGAAAGTCCCTGTAAAATCGGGATCGCAAAGGCGGCAGTTTTTCCAGTTCCGGTTTGGGCGCAGCCCAATAAATCCCGACCTTCCAGTAAAGACGGAATAGCCTTTTCCTGAATTGGGGTGGCCTCAGTATATCCTTCAGCTTTTAAAGCCTTCTGAATTGGCTGTATAATATTTAAATTTTCAAATTGCAATAGTTTCTCCTTTATTATGCAAGTGCTCCACGGGCTGATTAATTTAACGGATCAACCCTATCATAAATAAAGAACGCCGGTAGCGTTCCTAGATTGTAGACATTCTGATAAAGCAGTACCGACAATTGTTACATCATGTTGTTCGCATCGGGGCGGACACGGCAGCGCCTGTCCGATCCCGCGGCGAACAACAGATTAACAAGGGTCTGACCCCTCGGTCATTGGTCGGTACGGTTGTTTGCCGACAACCTGAAGAACGCCGGTAGCGTTCCTTAGAAAATTGATTTATTTATCGAAAAATCCGCCTCGTTTTGTTGTTTTAAAGGCTTTTCGATCACTGACCTTGCTTTGACTCGGCTTGTCAGCTCTTATTCCCTGCTGTGCACTTATCTTTTTCTTTTCTTCAATTAGTTTTTTCATCGCTTCGATATTGTTGATTGACATATGTCCCCTCCTTTTCCCCAAATAATCCGGCAACCCTGTCAGATCGCTGTTAATGATCGGGGATCAGTGTTGTCATTTTATGACAAGATAAAAAAAAACTTATGCCATTTTCAGGCATAAGTTTAAAATATCTGTGTTATTAGATAACTTGAATATTTTCGGCTTGTGGGCCTTTAGGTCCTTGAGTGATTTCAAAAGAAACTTCTTGGCCTTCTTCTAAAGACTTGTAACCGCTTGATTGAATTTGTGAAAAATGTGCAAATACATCTTTACCATCTTCCCCTGTAATAAAACCAAAACCTTTTTCCGAGTTAAACCATTTCACTGTACCATTCATTGATGAGTACCTCCTAATTTTATTCCCTAAATCCTGTAATACGGATAACAACTACATTTCTAAATTAGGATAATACTGTAAAGCATAGTACCTATTAAAAAATAATACTGTTAAATTCATTTACTGTTAATTTAAGTTCTTGTTTATAATAACACGATCCAGTCAATAAAGCAAACTTTTTAATAATTATTTTCAAATCCTTAAGACTATTAATGAATGACCTGTTAATTCCATGTTTTTTTTTATTGAAAAGATGGAAAATCACCATCTTAAATGGTACAATATAAAAACTGTTTCTAAATTCTTACTGACATTAACAGCCCCGTTGGCTTTTAAATTTAAAGTGGCATTTAGCTATTATTTTTTCTTTAGGAGGTTTCATATGCGTTTAGTTACTCGTTCGGATTTTGACGGTTTAATCTGTGGTATGCTGTTAAAAGAAGCCGGCATTATTGACGACTGGATTTTTGTTCATCCCAAAGACCTGCAGGACGGTCTCTTCTCCCCCACTGAAAATGATGTACTGGCCAATGTTCCCTATGTACCCGGTTGCGGTATGTGGTTTGATCACCATTCATCTGAGAAAGACCGGATGGGATGGCATCCCGGAGTGGCCGGCGAGAGCCGCCTGGCACCTTCTGCTGCCCGGATCATATATGACTATTATGGCGGCATCGAAAAGTTTCCCAATTACCAAGAGATGATTTTTTCCGTCGATAAGGTAGACTCCGGAAATCTTACCCGCGATGAGATCTTAAACCCGACCGGCTGGATCCTGCTGGGCTTCATTTCTGATCCCCGCACCGGATTAGGCCGATTTCGAGATTTTCGAATCAGCAACTACCAGTTAATGGAAGAACTGATCAATCTTTTTAGAAACCTTTCGATTGAAGAAATCCTCGAATTGCCGGACGTCAAGGAACGGGTTGAACTCTACAATGATCAGGCGCGCCTCTTTACCGAAATGGTTACCGCCCATAGCGAACTGATCGATAATGTGCTGGTTACCGATTTGCGAGATGTTGAAACCATCTACACCGGGAACCGCTTTATGATTTACAGCATCTTTCCTGACCAGAATGTATCGCTCTGGATCGTCGACGGCAAGCAGAAACAGAATGTCTCGATTGCCTGCGGTTACAGTATCTTAAACCGTAGCTGTACTGCTGATATCGGCAAGCTGATGCTCAAGTACGGCGGTGGCGGCCATCACATGGTGGGCACCTGCCAGATCCCTTATGACGATGCCGACACCATTATAAAAGAAATCATTGCGGTACTAAAAAGCAAATAAAAAAACGCAACCGTCGCAGGTTGCGCTTTTTTTATTTTCCGGGACGGTATTCAAAGACCATCACTGTCCCCTGATAGCCCAGAAAAGTAATATAGGCCACCGAGTGATCAGGATTAAACCAGGCCATAACCGAATAGGGTGTGGCCGCGTCTTTTTTATTATAGGCTGAATTGATTTCGGTACCATCTGTCCCACCGAAAATAGTCTTGACTTCCTGATAAGTCATCCCTTCTTTTAGCGAATTAACTTGATCAGCCGTGACATTGGCGTTGACCAGGCCATCGAGGTAGCTATTATCTGGCACAAAGAGTTGTTTAAAGACCACCACCTCAGTGGTTTCTGCTGCTTCCGCAGCTTCGCCTTCCTCCATATCTTCGATGCTGATAATCTTATAGCTGACGGTTACCCCGTAGCCAGTGTTCTCATCAATATAGTTAAAGCCTTTCCCCTTAGCCGAACTTTCTACTTTTAGCACCTTTTCGGCTTCTTCCTTAGTCATCCCCACCAGCACCTTGTTGTAGAGATTTAAGGGATCGGTGCTGACCTCTTCTTTATCGCCACCAAAGATCATCAGTAGCACAAAGCCGATCAAGACAGCACTGACGATCAGTAAAACACCGCCGATCAGTATCGGCTTAGAAATTTTTTTCTTCATTCATTCTTCTCCTGTTTAATTTCTCAGGCTTTGTCAAACAATCTCCAAATTGTCTTTAATATCCGACTAAAAAAGAGTGTTTATCGCAATATCTCGACAATACCACTCTCAAAGATGATTTTCACTGAGATTTTCATTGCACTCATTCTAAACAAAAGCTGGGCTTTTGTCAATTAGAAAGCGCAAATCTCCTTAAATTATCACTTTTAAGTTTGAGGCAAGGCCACCACGCGAATATGAATGCAAAATAATCTCCCTGGCAATATTAAATGGCTCATTTTTTTGCAGATTAGTGTCAATATATTGCCACATGATCTGATTGACAGCGTCTTCATCTCGTGATAATGTTTGCATATGTAAACAATCCACCGGAATCAGTGTAACATTTTCACACCAGTGGGATCATTTTGTTCGACATCTGTTCTGTCGTCCCCGAGGTGTAATGAATGCTTTTACCCTGACCCGGCAAATTTTAAGGAGGCTATTTATGGCAGCTAAAATTCTATTAGTCGGCAGTGTGATGATGGATCTTATTCTTCGGTGTGAACGGGCACCAGAACCCAGTGAAAGTGTTTTAGGGCACGACTACCGCAATGCTCCTGGAGGAAAGGGCAGCAATGCAGCAGTAGCAGCCGCCCGAACCGGCGCCCAGGTTTCCGCCTATGCCACTGTTGGCAATGATACAAACGGTGAATATCTCTTGGATTGTTGGAAAAAAGAAGGGGTGGACACCACCTATACCATCGTTAAAGATGGTGCTAATACCGGTTTTGTGGCTATCACCCTGGAAGACAGCGGCCAAAACCGCCTGATCATCTTCCCGGGCGCAAATATGCTGACCCCTCCGGACGAACTGGAAAAAGTATTTGAAAATGACTTTGATGCCGTCCTGCTACAATTTGAAATTCCGCTGGAAACCAATGCCAAGGCGATTGAACTGGCTAATAAAAAAGGCATTATCACGGTTCTGGATGCCGGCCCAGCGCAGCCTTATCCGCTGGAAAAACTGCCGCCAGTAACCATCCTGTCCCCCAACGAAACCGAAACCAAAGCCCTGGTTGGCATCTACCCCGCTGATGAAGAATCTTGTCGGGCCGCCGCCAAAAAACTGATGGAGCGCAACGGTTGTAAATTTGTAGTGCTGAAATTGGGCGAACGCGGCTCTTATCTCTATGGCGATGGCCTGGATGTCATGGTACCACCCTACAAGGTTGACGCCATCGATCCCACCGCCGCCGGCGATGCCTACACCGGAACCCTGGCCAAGGCCTTTGTCGAAATGGGCGACCTGGTTGAAGCAGCCAAATATGCCAGCGCATCTGGCGCTCTGACCTGTACCCAGCTCGGTGCACAGCCATCGCTGCCCACCGCCGCAGAAATAGACGCCTTCCTGGCCACCCAGAAATAACTCTTAAAACGCAAAAGCAACAAACCGATTAAAGGCTTGTTGCTTTTTTAGTAACCAGTTTGTTCAGAAGCACGACCCAGTACCGACAATTGTTACATCATGTTGTACGCATCGGAGCGGACATGGCGATAGCCTGTCCGATTCCGCAGCGAACAACAGATTAACAATTGGTCGGTACGGCAGTATTCGACAACCTCAGCAACAAATCGCCATCAGCGTTTGTTGCTTTTTTAGTACCGGCTTTTAAGACAATTCCACTCCGAAATAGCTTTTCAAGGCGTCTTTGATTGCGGCAGCGCCGGTGATGGTGGTTTCGGTCAGCGACTCACCGTCTGTGATCTTTAGTTGACCGTCAAAAAAGGTGATCTTGCCGGTTGCGGTGACCAGGGCGCACATCTGTGCCTGCCTGAAGAAGGATTCCGGGTAGGTGGCAGTATAATGATTGGCAATCAGATAATCGGCCGGACAGCAGGCTTCCAAAGTAAAGGCGTAGATCGGTTCAAAACCGGTGGCAGTTTTAAACTCCACCCGGTAACCATAAACCGGGTCGGCCATCACCCGATGAATACGGCCTAGATGTTGCTGCTCCAGGCCTTCCTCAAATAATAGCGGTGCGGCCAGACTGTTCCCACCAAAGCCCACATCACAGACCCACTTCTGACCGTCGGCTTGAACCAGCAATACCATATGGGTTTTACCCGAGTTGTCAAAACCGCCATGATAGACCCGCGCCAGGTGGCGGGTCAGCGAAAAACCCATCTCGGTCAGCACCGCCGCAAAGAGGCTATTCATTTCAAAACAATAACCGCCGCGACGGTTTTTTACCATCTTCTCAAAAAGATCGTCAAGTTCCAGCGAAATATTCTTTCTTTCAAAAACGTCGAGGTTTTCAAAGGGAATGTTCATCACATGGCCAAGATGCAGTTGTTTCAGGCTTTTGGCACAAACCTGGCTGTCCCCGCTATAATCAATCCGCTTAAGATAATCCTCCAGGTTAAATCGTTTATCGGGCATAAGTTCTCCTTTATTAGTTTCGTTTAAAAGATAAACTTAGTATACCAGAATTCCCGGAAAAATAAAGCTAAAAGGATTTATTATGGATCATTTATTAATCAAGCACGCGTGGTCGTCGCCCCATCTTAATAGGCGACGACCTCCTTGATATTAAACTCCCGGCCGGATATCAAACGGAAATCTTCACCCTGACAGTTTGGGCAAATCTTGCGGTGGTCAACCACATTAAAAATTTGATGGCAAAGCTGGCATTCCCCCCTGGCCGGCAGCACAATGATTTCCAGTTTAGTCTCTTGATAAGGGGTATCACTGACTGCCGCCGGGTAACAGGCCTCGACAAAATGAGGAATCGTCTGTGACAATTGCCCGATCTCCAAAATTATCTTATCGACCTTAGTTAAATCATTTGCTATAACAAATTCGTCAACGATTTTAATCACTTCAAAAACAATCCCAAGTTCATGCATGGCCTGACACCTCTTTTTCTATTTCTTTAGTTAAACAACAAACTTATCGTGTTTCTGAAAAAGGATTGACCTTGTTCAGCATGATTTTGGCTTTTCGGCCGAGGGCTTTTTTAAGGACTGCTTTTGGCAAGTCATCAATTTCATAGCCCATCTCATCATAAACCCGTTCTAACGTAATCGCCTCAAATTTACATTTCAGGGTGCAGGCGCCACAACCAACGCATAAATACTCATCAACCTTGCTGGCACCACAGCTTAAGCAGCGGGCTGTTTCTTTCTGAATCTGCGCTTCAGTTAAAACCCCGCGCAAATCTTTAAAGGTCGTTTTCGAGACCTTGCCATCGACATGGGCAATCCGTTGTCGCTCGCTGCCGTCGTAATCGATGTGCTCATCGAGATTATCCTTGTCCAGCATCGTATAACTATGATTATCGCGGCCAAACACTAGTGACTGACCTTTTTGGACAAAGCGATGGATCGATACCGCCGCTTCTTTACCGGCTGCAATCGCGTCAATAGCCAGTTTGGGTCCGCTGGCGACATCGCCACCAGAAAAGATGTCAGCTCTTGAAGACTGTAAGGTGATTGGATCGACGACCACGGTGTTACGGCTGCTCAGCTCAACCGCTTCACCGGCAAACAAATTGCCATAAGCATAGGTTTGTCCGACTGACAGGATCACATTGTCACAGGCGACCACGATCCGGTCGGCTTCTTCAAATTGGGGGTTAAAACGACCAGCAACGTCAAGGGTCGACAGGCAGCGCTTAAACTCCACCCCGGTGACCTTGCCATTTTCGCTGACGATCCGGGTTGGTCCCCAGCCATTATGAACAGCAATTTCCTCACTCACCGCCTCGGTCACTTCCTCGGGATGAGCGGGCATCTGATCGCGGGCTTCCAGACAGTACAAATCAGTTTGGCTGACGCCTGCTAGTCTGGTCGCACTGCGAGCTACATCAATGGCCACATTGCCGCCGCCGATTACCACAAGCTTGCCCTTAACATCGATTGCTTCGGCTAAATTGGTGCGGCGCAGAAAATCGACTCCGCTAAAGACCCCTTGAGCCGTTTCGCCGTCAATCCCGAGGGTGCGTCCATCCTGGGCGCCAATCGCCACATAAAAGGCCTTAAACCCCTGCTTTCGCAGTTCCTGAAGGGTCATATCCTGACCAATTTCGACGCCGGTTTCAAACTTGACCCCCAGCTCTCTAATTATCTCAATTTCTGCGGTTAAAACGTCTTTTTCCAGTCGATACGAAGGAATCCCCATGGTTAGCATCCCGCCCAGGCGGCGTTCTTTTTCAAAAACAGTAACATCGTATCCGTCGATAGCCAGATCATAGGCGCAGGTCAGTCCCGATGGGCCAGAACCGATGATCGCAATTTTCTTGTCGCTGTAATCGTGTCGCTTAACCGGGATGAAACGGGAGGCCAGTTCCAAATCCTTTTCGGCGATAAACTTTTTGATATCATCAACCGCGACTGCTTGGTCAATATCGCCGCGGGTACAATCTTCCTCGCATAGCCGCGGACAGATCCGTCCGCAGACGGCCGGCAGTGGATTATGCTTTTTAATCAGCTCCAGCGCCTCGGTATAGCGTCCCTGGGAGGCCAGTTTAATATAACCCTGAACCGGGATATGGGCCGGGCATTTGGTAATACAGGGAGCAGTTCCCGAATCCAGGGCATTTTTGCGGTTGATGCGGTAATCGCTGTTCCATTTGTCTTCTTGCCATTCGGTATTGCGCGGTGTCACCTTGGTGATGGTCTCGTCAAGTGGTGTTTTAGTGCATAGTTTCTGGCCCAGTCTGATGGCATTAGTCGGACAGACGTCGACGCATTCCCCGCAGGCAACACATTTGCTCTCATCAACCACCGATTTATAATTGGATCGGACGATGTCATTGTTTAAGTATTCGTTGGCCAGCCGCATCGCATAGCAGCCACAGCCGCAGCAATTACAAATGGCATGGGTGTGTCCCGGGCTATCGAGATTGGGAACCGAATGCATCAGGCCATTGTCCTCGGCTTTCTTGATGATCTCAAAGGCCTCCGCTTTGGAGATTTCCCGTCCCCGACCAGTTTTGATATAATACTCGGCCGCATGGTCCAGTTGAATACACATTTCTTCTTTTAAGTGGCCGCAACCTTCGCCCATGGCTTCCCGGGAGGTTCGACAGGAGCAATCCGAGACCGAAAAAACGCTCGCCTCATTCAAATGGTGGGACACCTCTTCATAGGTCACTTTTTTTGAATTGCCATCAATGGCCCGTTCAATCGGTAAAACCCGCATCGGACCGCTACCAATTGGCATGATGCCAACAGCCATGGGGCCTTTTTTACCGCCAAAATAATAAAATGCTTCCGCAACTTCCGGATGTTTGGCGACTAGTTCTTTGTTATTGTTGATCATTTCCAGATGACCGGGGACAAAAATATCCTGCCAGTATAGATCTACCCCATCGACGGTATTAACGAAGGCAACCCCAGCCCAGGCAATATGCTCAAGAGCGGCCGTTACTTGATCAAGCGGTTCGCCGGCGGCGGTCGCGACGGCTTGTGCAGTCATCTTTTCCCGAAATGCCAGATGCATCGCAATCTTGGCCTGATAGGGATCAAGAATTGGCGCCAGGGCATAATACTCAGGCCCATAGGGAATTGCTTCGCGGCCGGTTCCGGCCTTGGTACGGCCAATTTTATTGGCCAGATCAACAATTTCCTGACGATAGGGCCGGTCATTGACATCCGCCCAGCTTAAGGCAAAATTGAAGCGGGTTGACTTGTTAAAATTTGTCGGTTCTGATTTATTATTCATTTGAGCTCCTCTATTTCTATTTTTATAATTTTACTTCTCAATTTTTATTTATCAATAAGTGGTTGTGGTGTCAAAATTCAATTCAAGCCGTTTGCTGTACAGCATATTAATTTCCGAGTGATTGTTATATCAACATAATGTATGTCAACCCGGTCAAAACTGCTTACGACACCCTAGCCATAAGTGATTCCAAATTTACAAACAGCGCCTAAAACGCATAGCACTGGTCTCGGTCTTGACGCGCTTCTGGTTATTCCGGCTGATTCCAGCTTTTTACCGCCCCGCGCAGCCAGTCGGCCCATTCCCCGATGCCCTCGCCAGTTTTGGCCGATATCGGGATGACGACCAGGTTAGGGTTTAATTTTTTAACCCGCTCCCGCAGCACCGCCAGATCAAAATCAAAATGATCCTTTACATCGATCTTATTGATCAGCAGCACATCAACCAGCGAAAACATCAGCGGATATTTCAGTGGTTTATCATCGCCTTCCGGGACACTCAGAATCATCGCGTTTTTAGAGGCACCGGTATCAAACTCAGCCGGACAGACCAGATTGCCGACATTTTCCAGCACCACCAGATCGGTCTGATCGGTACCAATCCCTTCCAGACCCTGGCGGGTCATCCCGGCATCGAGATGGCACATCCCACCGGTATGGAGCTGAATCACCCGGGTTCCGGTTTTGGCGACAGCATGGGCATCCACATCTGAGTCGATATCGGCTTCTAGGATGGCAATGCGCAGCTCATCTTTTAGTGCTTCAATGGTTCTCAGCAGGGTTGTTGTTTTTCCCGAGCCTGGTGATGACATCAGATTCAATAAAAAGGTCTGCTCCTTTTTTAATTCCTGTCTGAGTAAATCTGCCTCGCGGTCGTTATTCTCATAAACGCTTTTTTTGATTTCCAGAACCTTGTAAATTTCCATTTTATTTCTCGCTTTCCCTTGTTCTTTGTTAATTACAAGACTCACCTTACCAAACGATAGGTGCTTAGCTGTTGGTTTCCACAACACAATTGTTTGTCAGAAAGCAGCAGCCAAGCAGACGGCGGTTCATCCGTTTTGTAATTGTTTTCAGCTGCTTCTTTGCATTGATTATATGCTATCCAAATAACTTTGACAACAATTTAACAGCGCATAAAAACACATCCCGCCAGCTGTTTTCACTTGGTGTTAACAGTTTGACGGGATGTCTTCATAGGGAACCCCTGCTGCTAGTACAATTCTGTAAACAGCAAGCTAAACTAAATAACTACTCCTCAGATCCAAAATAGCGGTTGGCAAAATCGCTGAGGTATTGGGTCAGTTTGTCGAGGGTCGGAAAACAGGTCAGGCTGCCCGAAAAATAAATCCCCTGCTTGCCCTGGCAGGTCTTTACCTGATCGTAAAAGCCATCTTTTATTTTGGCCCCGCTGACATGGGGAAAGGTCTGCCACTGTTTATAGGCAAACAGGCGGTCGGCTTTAAAGCCAGCCGCTTTCAGATCGACGTCAATCTGGGCTTTCAAATCCTTAATCGGCAGCTCGCCGGTGGCATAGGCGGTCAACAACGGGCCGGGCTTATCCGGTTTACTGCTATACAAAAGCAACAGGTGCCCTTCCTTTTCAAAATTATGGCTAAAATAAGTAGTGGTACGGTAGTTTTGCTGCGCCACATAGGCCAGCACATTGTAGGCTTTTCTTCTATAGCAGCCCATCAGACTGGCATGCTCCGGGGATTGGATCACTGACTGATCTAGCGGCACGGTGATCACCACCGCATCAAAATCCTCCTTGCCGACGGGACTTGCAATCGTCACCCGATGATGCTCTCCGGGAATAATGCCGGTAACGGGGGTATTTAAGCGGAGGTCTTCCAACTTTTGTGCCAGTCTCGTCATGATTTCGGTAGCGCCATTGCTAAAGGCAATCAGCTTCCGCGACTCAATCATCGATGACAGGGTCATCAGATCCAAATACTTTAGGGCATAGATGGCCGGAATCTCACTTGACTTCCCAAAGCCAAAGGCGACCAGATGGGGGGTATAAACCTTAAGCAAGGTATGGAGCTTATTTTTATGGCACCATGATTCAAAGGACTGCGTCAAGGCGTCGGGAATGTTTTCCCAGCCCAGCGCATTTAAGGCGCCTTGATACGGCGCCAGAATTTCTGGCAGCCGCTTTAATTGCTCCTGAAAAGCAGCAATTTCATCAGGGGCGATCTGTGCCTGTTTTTTTCCGTCTGCTCCTAAAAAATTGCGATGAAAATACTTGTACTCGGCCTTAACACCTAAGTGGCGGAGAAACTTGATCAATGCTTCTGAGGTTCCCAGCACCACTCCCAGTTCACAGCACTCTTTTTTATGAAAGACGGTGCAGAGATGGCCACCAGCCCGTTCTTCCTGTTCAAAAACCGTCACTGCATGGCCGGCTTTTTCAAGAAAAAAGGCCAGCGTCAGGCCACCATAACCACCGCCGACCACTGCTATTTGCTTTTTCATGGTTCTGCTCTCCTTGCTAATCGTCATTTCTAGACGCTTTTAATCTAGCCACTTGCTAGCATCGCATTCGCTTTTAAAAGCCACTAGCGTTTTTGATTTTAATATTTTTGATCTTAGTATTTTCGATTAAGATAAGACCACAGGGGCAATGTCACCCCGGTGCCCTTGATCGCGACAACGATTTCCATCGGCGTTTTCTCGGCATTTTCGCCATAACCGAGCGACATCTCAAGATTATAATCACGAATGAATTTCTGAAATTCATCTTTGATTTCTTCAAAAGAACCGGCCGATTCCAACAGTGACTCCAGGTAATCACCACTTTTCTGGTTGAATACCTGGACGGTTTTTGAATACAGATTATTCTTTTCTTCCCAAATCACCTGCTTGATATTGATTTCGCGAAGATTACTGCTATACAGATGGCGACTGTGAATTCTGCCACTGGTATATTCTTGTTGATGGGGCGTCATCATCCAGCTTGGCTGCATCAGTAACTCATTGCCCATCGGAATGGCCACCCCCAGTAGCAGATCCAGGGCACACGCGGAATTTTTTTTGGTATAGAGCCGGGAACAGGCCACCCCGCT
Source organism: uncultured Acetobacterium sp. (assembly GCF_927416815.1). Lineage (NCBI taxonomy): Bacteria > Bacillati > Bacillota > Clostridia > Eubacteriales > Eubacteriaceae > Acetobacterium > uncultured Acetobacterium sp. Next base: position 101,413 of record NZ_CAKMJU010000026.1, read on the forward strand.
TTTTAAGTCGACTACCGCATACTGATAAAGATTGCCGATCCCCGGCTGATAACCGCGTTCAACCGTCCAGGCCAGCCAGCATTCGCCGACAGTCAGCTGCTCTGGCTCTGGCGCCCGATCCGAGCGGTTTTTTTGCTCAGGTTCTTGTACTTGATGCTGTTCGGTTCTTATTTTGCGGCTATAGTTTTTTCTGGCCGCTCTCTGGTTGAGTTCATGACGGCACATAATATTGTAAACCCCGCTGCTACTGATGATGATATCCTGATCCTCTAACAACCAGGCAATGCTTTGAGGGCCATAGTCGGGAAAGGAAACGATCGCATCCAGCACCGCCTGCTCCACCGCCAGCGCCGCTTTATTGGGCGGGAGATAATGGCGAACCTGATCTTTTAAGCCTTCCAGCCCCTGTTCATCAAACCGTTTATGCCAGCGATAGTAAAGGGTTCGGGAGATCTTGTATTTTTTACAGGCCGCACTAACTCCCTGTTCCTGGCCGCAGAGCAGAATCTCGTGGCGGAGTTTGATGGTTATTTCTTCTTGCGCTCTAACGGATTTTGGCATCTGCGATCTTCCTTTCTTGATACAGGCATGGCATCATTGACTGATGGATCCCTTTATTGGCCTTTGATTGCTTGACATATTAAACTATCCGGAATTATCAATCCGCCCTAAAAAAACAGATTGCCGACAAAGAATAAGACGACAATGTGCAGTGGATAAAAAATATAAAAGAGGTATTTCAGGCCGCTGCCTTTTTCGCCATTATAAGAAAGCATCAGTGGCAGAGCCGCGATCATCATCCACTGGTAATTATTGTAAAGCAGGGCGGTTGGTCGCGGATCGATTGCCCATTCAAGGCCTAAAAAGCCCAGGCAGAAAAGCCCATAGGCCAGGATCAGGCGTTTTTTATCAGTCCGGTTAAAATAGATCAGCACTCCCATAAAAACAAAGATAAAACTGCCCTCGTTAAAAATCAGATTGCCGGTGATAGCTCCGACAAAGCTCATCATCCCATTAAGGGGTAATACTTGCCCCGCCAGGATGCAAAGCAGGGTGGTAAAAATCTGATAAACTGCAAATAAGGCAAGATATTTGTTGCCTTTTTGCTTATCGGTTTTTCGGATTTCGATCAGCCAGACAATCACGCCGACCAACAAGAGCGTCACAAAGATATTGTTAAACAGCAGCGCATAGGGTTCAGCGATGATAATATTGCTAATCAGATCAATTAAGCCCATCCCCACACCAAAAAGGTACATCCGCAGCAGATATTTTTTGCGGTCATGGGTGTAATAAAAACCCCAGGCCATACAGAAAAAAAACACCGGCGCCGAAATCCGTCCGATCCAGTGCAGCCACAACGGCGTGCCCGGGATAAACTGCCCGACATGATCCAGAAACATCAAGATCAGGGCGATTACTTTTAAACTTGTCGAGGTCATCTTTTCTCCAATCTAGTGTAAGTCATTTTTATCTATTGCAAGTCATTTTTATGGATGACAATTTTTATATCATTATAAGAGCAGGACTCCGGCAGGGCTTCTTTGATCGGCCGCAGCGCTTCCAGACCGACTGTTCCGATCGCGTTGATGATTGCCATTTCTTTTTGATCATCGACAAAATCACTCCAGTCGATCGCTTTCCCTTCCTGATCACAGCGGATTAAATGATTAACGATACTGGTTTCGGTCAGGTCACGCTGTTTGGCGATGTCAGCAATGGTCATCCCGCCAGCAAACAGATCATAGCTGAGCTCCCATGAGGGAAGCTTGGCCTCACTTTCTCCTCTTTGTCGCATGTACACCCGGGCTTCTGAGTCATCAACTGCCGCGATCGGCCGGGGTCTGATGGTGATCGGGTTATGATCGGCAAAACTGCTAATCGCTTCAATAAAAACCGCCCCGTAATGATCATAACGGGCCTGACCGACGCCGTTGATCTTTAAAAATTCGGCTTCCGTGCGGGGAAAATAAGCTGCCATTTCTTTCAAGGCGGCATCGGGGAAAATCACATAGGGCGGCAACCCCTTTTCTTGAGCAATCCTGCGTCTCAAGCTGCGCAATTCTTCAAACAGGGCTTCATCACAATCCAGCGGCGGTTTGGCCTTACCTGAAGTTTTTGCTTTGGCAGCCTTGATATTGAGCAAGTGTTTTTTATGAAAGACCCTTTCTTGGCCTTTTAAAATCCCGCCAGCGGCCGCGGTCAGCTTGAGCACCGGGTACTCATCGGCGGTGACAACAAGATAGCCCTTTGCTACCAGGGTCATGATGATTTCCCGCAGGCTTTCGGCACTCTGGTCCTGCAGAATCCCGTAGGTTGAGAGCTTATCAAAGCCCAGCTCCAAGACCTTTTTGTTTTTCGAGCCCCGCAGTACCGCAATCACCATGTTCAGGCCAAAGCGGTTTTTCATCCGATAAATGCAAGAAAGAATCTTTTGGGCGTCCAGGGTGATATCGACCATTTCCGACTGATCCAGACAATTGCCGCAATTGCCACAACGTTCAAAGTCTGCGGTTTCGCCAAAATATTGGAGGATGCTTTTTCTAAGGCAGTCATTGGTGTGGCAATAATCGACCAGATACTGAAGATTCTCAAACAGCAGGGTCTCCCGCTCTGGAGAGGTCTGATTGAGCTGGATCAGCTGTTTCTGTTTAACAATATCGGCGGGTGAATATAAAATGGTGCAGTGGCTGGGTTCACCATCACGGCCGCCACGACCGGCTTCCTGATAATAGGCCTCCATATTCTGGGGCATATTATAATGGATGATAAAACGGACATCCGGCTTGTTGATCCCCATCCCAAAGGCATTGGTGGCCACCATCAGATGGAGGCGGTCATTAATGAAATCCTGCTGGTTCTGCTCGCGCGCCTCGGGACTCATCCCGCCATGATAGGCACCAGCTAAAAATCCCAGACTGTTGAGCTTGGCCGTAACGCTTTCGACCGTTTTTCGGGTGGCACAATAGATAATCCCGGACTGATCGGGAAATGTCTGGGTGATGGTATTCTTGAGATAGCCGAGTTTATCGCCGGTTTTAACGACCTGATAAAGCAGGTTGGGCCGGTCAAAGCCAATGATCGATTCAACCGGCTCCTTAAGCGCCAGCAAGGCTTTAATTTCCTGAATAACTTTCTTGGTGGCGGTGGCGGTATAGGCCGCCACCACCGGCCGGGGTGAAATATTATTGATAAAAGCGGGAATCTCCCGGTAGTGGGGTCTAAAATCATGGCCCCACTGGCTAATACAGTGGGCTTCGTCGACTGCTACCAAAGAAACCGAAAGCTCCCGCACCAGGTCAACAAAGGCTGGCGCGCAAAGTCGTTCCGGGGCGATATATAGGAGCTTATAGTGATTGGCACGGATCTTTTTAAGCCGCTCCTGATAGGTCGTGTCATCGAGACTGCTGTTTAAAAAGGTCGAAGCAATTCCCATTTCACCCAGTGCATCGACCTGATCCTTCATCAGTGAAATCAGCGGTGAGATCACCAGCGTGATACCCGGCAGCAGGGTAGCAGGCAGCTGATAGCACAGCGATTTGCCCCCACCCGTGGGCATGATCCCCAGCACATCCTGGCCATTTATAGCGGCGGTAATGATTTTTTCTTGTCCTTCTTTAAATGTATCATAGCCAAAATACTGGCTCAGGTTTTTTTTAAGTGTCACGATCAACCTCCTGTAAATCGGTGTTTCCGATAGACGGTTCCGTGGGGAACCTGACTTTTGTGATATCTTTATTATAAGTTAAAAGACCGCTGCTGACAAGGAAGGGGCACTCACAAAAGTCCTGTTGATTTCGAGTCAGGGTTAATTTCTCGGAATATTTTGGGGATATTTTTTGGATATTCTTGCAATCTTCACAAAACCTTAACCTTTTGTTCAAAAGTCCTTAACAAATTTAGTTTATACTGATATCAGATCAGCGATTAAGTATTTACAAGATTAATCCGAAATTTGTTTTACGAAAGGAAATAACAATGGTACAGTCAAGATTTGCAACCTATTATGAAAACCATCCAGAGACTAACGATATTTCACTGATTCTAGGCACCAGCAAAACAATAGATAAGTCACAACTTCGTTCCAACTTACCCACAGAAAAAGAAATCGCTTTAGCAAAAAAACTGCGAACAGATGAATGGGCTTATCTCAAAAATAGCATCGAAATGAAACTGGAATTGGCTCTGATGTACCTCAATCGATCCAATACACATCTCCAGCATCTATAAAAAAGGAGCTTTTGCCATCAGAAACGATGTGCAAAAGCCCTTTTTAGTTTCATTATTTGTTTAATAATTGTTTTACAGATCAAAATGGGCGACCCGGCGATATTCGGTATTACCAGAATCGTCCTGGATAAAATGCCAGTTAGACGGAAAGCTCAGTTCCTTGGCCAGTCCCTCCAGGGTGAATAACATAATTCCGGCATCGGTATAGTTTTCTTCTTGCTCTGGATTAACCACGCACAGTTCCGCATAGCCATCCTTTAGAATCAGTCGACAAGGCTGACCATTTTGATATGAGGGTGAATTTCTGACGTAGTAAAGCAGATCCAGAACCCCTCTTTTTTCCATTTCTTTAAATGGCGCCACGTTTCCCCAGTTTTGGAGAAAAATAGTATCGACCACTGACAGCCGCGCATCATCGCTAGTATTAATCATAGTGATTCCATAGGGGTTTTGTTCGTATTTTGTATCACAATTAATGATCGTTGTATGCCTATCACTTTTTGCTTCTTTTTTAGCGGGCTTTCCAAACGCCAGCAAATGCTGAATTGTACCAGTCTGTCCCGCCAGTAATTTTTCTTCTTGTGCCGAGCTTATTTCTTTTAGGGTGATCCAGCAGCTACCTAAACCCAGATCATAGATTTTTTTTACCACTGACTGCATATAAAAAGCTCCGTAAACCTCCAGTTCCTGGTCGGCTTTATCCAACCGCAAAGCGATGTAATGCGGACTCTTGATCATCAATCCACCATAACCGCCGGAGCCTTCCAGATCGCTATACACATCGGCGCCGTTTTTTAAGACGAACAGGGAAAAACCCTTTTCCTGACCGACGCTAGTGTTTAGCTCATCCAGATATGTTTGTACCTCATTCATATCCCGTTCTTCCACACTGCTATCGACAAATTCTCTGGTTGAGTGACTATTGACCGTAAATTCTCTGAATTTCATAAAGTTAGACCTCCTTCTATTAGCTGTTTATTTTATACCCCAATTGCGGTGAACTAATCAGATTTGGTCCTAAATTTGCCGCCATGTCCGATTTTTGACTTAATAATTGTAGAAAATATTGAACCCTAGCTTATCGCAACTTATGGTTACGCTAACAAACAACCCGATCTGCTTCAAATCATCAGCGGACTACGATCTAAAGAAGCCCTTCATTTCGGCTTGAAAATTTCGCCATTTCTTAATGGGATGATCATGACCGACCTTTTCAATCCGCTTCACTTCACAATGGGGATTGAGAGCCAGCATTTTTTTTACCGTTGCTGCGATAACTTTGGGTTCTTTTTCCCCATAAAGACAAAGAATTGGCACCGAACTGACCGGAAAGCCCGGATATTTTTCAAAGGTGACCCGATCGGTATAATAGTTTTTCCAGGTGGTTCGGCTGATTTTAGTCCAATAGTCCAGAAAAAACTGCGCCTGGTCGGGTTCATCAATCCCCAAAAATTTGACGTAAACCTTGCCCATCCAAGCTTTCTTTAGCAGTGGATACAATAACGAAACAAAGCTGGCCTTACGCCGCGAAATGCGATCATTTTCATCGACCATGGGACTGCTGATAATGGCCTTTTTAAACAATTCAGGCTCCTGAGAAACAAGTGCCAAAGCCAGATTGGCCCCTTCTGAATGACCGACAAGATAAACTGGCTGACTGCCCAATCCTTTGATCAGACGGATCAGTGCCAGCATTGTTTTTTCCAGTTCAAAATCCTGTTTCACTTCGCGGCCGCTTCCATAAAGGTGCGGAATAACAAGATGATACTGACTGGACAGCTCATGCTGTTTTAAATAGATTTCGACTATCGCCGCGCAATGGAGTAACACAATGGTCGGGTTTTTCTGATCCCCATATTCTTCATAATACATCCTTATTATTTCCTTTCAATGGCCGCTTATTTCGGCGGTCGGTTTGCTTACTGGTTAGCGATCTGCTCCAGCATTTTACCGAGCTGCTTGTTAAGTTTGGCAATCGGTAGTCCGACAATATTATTGTAATCGCCCTTAATCCACTTGACCCAGAGGCCGGCTTCTTCCTGGATGCCATAGGCTCCGGCCTTGTCGATCGCTTTTCCGGAGGCCACATAATCTGCCACTTCCCGCTGCATCTGATGATCCCACTGATAAAAACGGATCGTCGAAATCGCGACGAATCGTTCTTCGTGGTCGCGATAGCGGATGCTGACACCGGTTAAGACCTGATGGGTGTTTCCGGCCAGTTGTTTAATCATCTGGTAGGCTTCTATTTCATCGGCTGGTTTGCCTAAAATCTGTTCATCAAGCACGACCATCGTGTCTGCTCCGACCACCAGTGCCCGAGGATTGATTTTTTGGACAACGCTAGCCTTTCTGGACGCCAGTTGACCAACCAGGTTTTTTACAGTCTCCTGAAAATCGCCGTCATGATCTGCCAGCATCTCAGCTTCAATCCGTTTTTCGTCGATTTCGGCCGCCTGGATAACGAAATCCTTGATGCCCTGGCTTTTAGCTACCAGCTTAAACAGCTCCCGTCGGCGGGGCGACTGACTAGCAAGAATTATTTTTGGTTGCACGGTTGACCTCCGGTTTTTTTAGAATAGCCATATTGTATCAGTTTATTGATAAAAAAACCACCTGTCTGTGAAGTAAACTTCACGACCGGTGGTTTTTTTAGCTCCTTCCGCCATAGCCGAAACGGCCAGCAAAAATGTCTTTGCAAATTATTGAACTTGTGTTAGATAGGCTTCAAATGTCAGGCTATTTTTAAATATTTCTGCTGCTACATCTTTTCCCACGTAACGTAGGTGCCAGGGTTCGTAAGCGTATCCGGTGATGGCTGTTTGATCCTCCGGATAACGAATAATATAGCCATATAGATGGGCATTATTCTTAATAAACTGGCCTTCCGGAGTTTGTCCGAAACTTTCCAGCAGATCAAAGTTAACCGATTCAGCCGTGACATCCATTGCCAATCCGGTCTGATGCTCGCTCTGGCCGGGTTTTGCGCTGACCAGATCGGCCTCCTTCTGACCATAGGCATTGACATTTTCAGCATATAGCTGATCCTGGCTTTGATAAGAACGATAGCCCGAACAACAGTAAAGCGTCAGGTTTTTCAGCGCGGCTGCGTCAAAGAGATCCTCTAGCGCCGTAGCTGCTTCTTTGCGTAATTGGGTTTCCCGAACCCCCGGTAAATCGACCGATACCAGATCAGGTGGCAGATAATCTTGATCAAGACTGGTAGTTTTATTGACTAAGACCAGTATATCCGTGGGGTCGGCGATGGCCTGACTAGTCACTGTATCGGTACGGTTTCCCTGGGTCGAATCAACGGTAGCGGTATTGCTAGTCGGCGCTATCGGCACATTTCTTGCTGAAATAGCGGTCCAGATCATATAAATTGAAAAACCCAGCAGGATGATTATGAATCCCAGCAGTCCCATCATCAGATAGAACCGCTTCTTATTTTGAATATGCATGGCTTTCTCCTCTCCTTTTTTACGTTCACGGGCTATACGTGTAACCCCGGGTATTGATCGAGATCATATTATCTCCCAGGGGTTCACAATTGATGTTCAGGGTGCTAGGTAGCGAATATCCAGTAACATTGAAAACGGAAAGGGTTGCGATGGTGCCATTGGGATTCACCCCAACAATCTGATAATTTCCGGTCGATGAGTAGGAACTATTGTTGCCATAACTATATGAATAAGTAAGGTACCCATTGCTAAAGTAGTATCGATAAAAATAAGACCCGGAGCGCGATGTCCATGAACCGGAAATATTATTTTCCAGAATTGATTCACTGCTAGCCGAAATGATATATTTACCTTCAATCGTTTTGCTGGGATAACCATTGGCTCCGACTTCAATGGCTTTAATGGTCTTTTCCCCTGGGGTCAGTTCGATGACCGTCGTGTACTCCGGCGAGGCGGTCGTTGGCTGCGAGCCATCGGTGGTAAAGTAAATCTTATCAGCCGGATCGCCTTTGATAATATCGACCGCCTGTGTTCCCTGGTAAGAGCCGGGATTTAAATTAAAGGAAGGCGCTTTCACCATAAACTCACCTTTTCGTTTAATATAGCCCTCGTCCCCAGTATCCTTTGCCGCCCGATCCATCAGAGCAAAGAGGGCTTCTTCACCGATCTTTGCATTAACCTCTGAATCAATATAAGCATTATATACCTGTTTCATTTTTTCAAGATCAGTGATCCGTTTCAAGCTATCTTCAAAATAGGTTCTGGCATTGCCATAGTCTCCCAGACCGGCATAAGCCTTAGCTTTACCAAAGATAGCATCGGGATTGTCTGCATCCAACGTGCCTACGTCTTCAAAAGCTTTCATCGCTTGATCGAATTTGGCTTCGCTCAGCAACGTTTCGCCATTTTTCAGGTCATTACTGATTTCTGTGTTGCGCTGGTAGTTTAAATACGCAGCCACACCGCCACCAACCAGCAATAAGCTCAGGATGATGGAACTGACAATGATCACCGGTTTTTTATGCTTAAATGGTTTCTGTTGTTTAAACACCAGCGACTCGGTATTTTCAATCACATAGGGTTCGTTTATCACTTCCACAAGTGCTTCGGTTTTTTCGTCCATTAAGGCTTCGGTCTGCTCGTTCATCAAAGCCTCTGTATCTTCGATCATTAAGGCTTCGGTTTTTTCTTCATCCTCAATGGCTTCCTCGTCACCCGCAATCGCTTTTTCTTCGGCAAGCTGAGCCTCGCTTTTTTGATCTAGTTGCTGCTTGACAGCAGCATCCTCAGGATCGCCATCATCGCTATCAAGCGCCGCGGTTTGCTCTACTTCTGTGTCAACAACCGAATCCTCATGGCGCTCGTTTTCTACTAGATCTGCCAAGACCTGGTTTTTTTCTTGCTCAAGCTTTTTTTCCTGCTCGTCGGCACTTGTGTTGTTTTGATCAGTTACCAAAGTGTCGTTATTTCGCTCGATTGGCAGCTCAGTTTTTCCATAGGATGTCCTTTTTTTTCTTCGTGATTTTGAATTCATAAGTACCCCTTTCAAACCTTTATTTCATGCAAAAGTGCTCAGCAAAAGCTGATTTTTACTTTTAAACGTTTATCGAATTTCGAGATAAAATTGGTTGACGCCAAAACTAACGCTATCGCCATTTTTTATGACATAATTATCATTCGGCTTCAATTGTTTTTTATTCAATAAGATGCCATTGGTGGAACCAAGATCTGCAATGTGGTAGCAACCATCATGGTAGCTAACCAGACAATGAGATCGGCTGATGCCGGTTGCCCGCAAAACAAAATCAACATTATCGGGGCCTCTGCCAATGGTGAATGGTATTTTTGAAACGACTATTTCAAGCCAGTCACCTTCAACCTTAACCGGATGAAACACCGGTAATTTTCCAGGCCCATTGTGAACCCCGCCATCGGCCGCTAATTCCTGATTTTGATGCGGCTTGTCTTTGACCCCAGATGCTTTTTTATGTGAAGCTGATTTCACGGTTGGTTCAAAAGCTAGCGTTTTTTTATTTTCCTCGTCGAAAAAGTCCTGAACGATATTTTTAAAACCCGCTTCTTCTCCCGGCAAGCGCTGAGCCAGCTCAATGATTTTTTTTAAGCGGCTGATCGCCTTATGATCGAGGTCATTCTCATTTATAAACTGCCTCAGGGTTGACTTGAAATGATTCAACTCCCGGACTTCGTCATCCTTTTTCAAAACCCCAATAGAACCGGCTCCGTCACCACTCCGATGATTTTTAAAACTGCGGTTTCCCTGAATCCGCTTCATTTGTTTTTCCGTCTTAATTTCTACCGGTTCTTGACTTTTTTGAGGATCTGCGGCATTTGCTGAGCCTGTCGATTGATTATTGACGGGCAATACATCCAGAATCACCTCGGACAATTCCAGCCGATCGCCCGCGACGATCTGATATTTTCTTGAAGGCTCAATCTTGACCCCATTAAGAATCGTCCCGGCACTAGAATGGAGATCCTCCAGATACCAACTGCCATCCGTTAGAGTTAATTGACCATGATTTCGACTGACTCTTTTATTGTTGATATGAAAATCACTTGAATTAGGATCCCGCCCCAAAATAAACGGGCTTACCTGCAATTCATAAATCTTGCCGTCATACATCAGCACCAAATCACTTTTTATATTGTCCTTAATTTTTTTACTCATCGCTTCTTCCATACCTTCTCTTCACAGTTAATAGGCTGTTATTAACCCCATTATAAAAAGGGTTGCCCAGATTAACAACACATTGATGGCTTGTACCTGACGCTCTTGAATTCGCTCAGCTTTCGTCTGCTGGTCATGATTGAGATCGCTTAGAATTTCAACAAAACTCTTGTAACGCTGATGGGGCTTAACCGCAATCGATTTGGTCAGGATCTGAGTGATCTCCGGTGGAACGATTTTAGCTAATTTTTTCTCCATCATCGCAAAACTTTCCTGGGGACTGGTTTTCATATTTTCGGGTTTTTTACCTGTGGTGACATAATACATGGTCGCTCCGAAGCCATAAATATCGGTTTGCGCCGTCCCCACCTTCTTAGTAAACCGCTCCGGAGCGGTGAAGGACAGCGTTCCAAAGACTTTTTTATCGGCCTGGTCAATCTGCTCTTTTTTACGAGCCAGCCCAAAATCGATGATTTTTATTTCACAATTATCGGTCAGCATCATATTATCCGGTTTGATATCGCGATGAATCAGCCCCTGCCGATGCAGATAGTCCAGGGTTTCGGCCATGCTCTCCATCCAGATTCGCAGATACTCTTCCCTAATTTTACCGCACTTTCGGATAACCAGACTGAGCGGTTCTCCTCGGATATATTCCTGAACCATATAGACATAGTCCTGATCCTCAGTGACTGCGATGATTTTAGGAATCCCGGGGTGATCAAGGCCTATCATCACATCTGCCTCGCGCATAAAATCCAATTGATTGTCGGTATAGGCTTCCTTATCCAGTACTTTCAAGGCAAAGTCGGCTTTTTCCAGGCCATTACTTTGCACATGAAAAACACAACCCATTCCACCATTGCCCAAGATCTTTATAATCTGGTATTCCTGGTTAAATATGCTTCTTGCTTGTTCTTCGATTATGGTGATTTTCTCTTTTTTCATCGCCCCTGCTGACCAATCCTAGAATTCTAAACGTTACTCAATTTACACGGCTCCCACCAAGACCAGAGGTGCCGGCTTTACGCGTATTCTAATGGTGCCAATTGAACAAACTGTTTCTTTCTTTTAAATTTATTAAAAACATTGTATCTTTTATACCCAAATATTTCAAGATGTGGCAACTTGTGTGCCAGTTTTTTTTTCAGAATTCAAGAATCGTCAGCTATTGACATGGTAGCTATTTATAAATTAGCCAAAAGAGCAATTTATCATCCCCATTCAAATGCTACTCGAAAGCCATTAGACATATCGCAGCGGTATTTTTTGTCCATTTTTCACCCATTTCTTTGTATAAAAATTCAATCTATGCTATAATACAATGAATTTTGTTTGAGGAGGAAAAGAATGAGTACTGATAACATCCAAATACTGATCGCCATGATCATTTACATCTCGGCGATACTCGGTATTGGCGTCTATTTTTTAAAGATCGCCAACGAAAACAGTGACAATTATTTTATCGGCGGTCGTACCCTGGGACCCTGGGTTGCGGCAATGAGTGCAGAAGCATCTGATATGAGCGGGTGGCTTTTGATGGGTTTACCCGGTGTAGCCTACTGGTTTGGCTGGAGCGATGCCTTCTGGACTGCTTTAGGTCTGGCAATCGGCACCTATCTAAACTGGAAGATTACTGCCAGACGACTACGAAACTATTCCGCTGTTGCTGGTGATGCGATCACCATTCCGGAATATTTTAGTAATCGCTTTAAAGAAAACAAAAAAGTCATTATGCTGATTGCTTCCTTGTTTATTCTGGTTTTCTTTACGGTTTACGCGGCCAGCTGCTTTGTAACCGTGGGTAAGCTGTTTAATTCGCTTTTCGGCATTCAATACCAGGTTGTGATGATCGCCGGTGCATGTTTTGTTATTTTATATACCTTATTAGGTGGCTTCCTGGCTGAAAGTGTTTCAGACTTTATGCAGGGGGTTATCATGATCATTGCTTTGGTACTGGTACTGGTGATGGGTACAACCGCTGCCGGTGGCATTAATGCGATCAGCGAAAACATTCAGAGGATTCCCGGATTCTTTGATTTCTTTGGCATTGCCAACCCCACCGTGGTCGACGGCGCCCAACAGGTCTTGGCTGGTAACCCGGTTTTTGGTCCCGCCTTACCATACACCTTTTTAACGATCATTTCGACAATGTCCTGGGGTCTTGGCTACTTTGGAGTTCCCCAGGTATTGCTGCGATTTATTGCCATCCGCGATGCTGCTGAAATTCCTAAAGCCCGACGGATTGCTACCACTTGGTGCGTGATTTCGCTGTTTGCTGCCGTTTTTATCGGTCTGATCGGCCGGGTTTTATACCCGACAGAACTACTAACCCCAAGCGGAGCGGAAAGTATCTTTATCGTGATGTCAACCAATCTGCTACCACCACTCATTGCTGGCTTTGTCATGGCCGGGATCCTGGCAGCAACGATGAGTTCATCCGACTCCTACCTGCTAATTGCCGCATCTGCTTTTTCTAAGAATATTTATGAGGGCATTCTCAAAAAAGATGCCACCGATAAAGAAATCATGCGGGTTTCCCATATTACCCTGATTGTCATTTCGATCATCGGGGTGCTGCTGGCACTTGATGAAACCAGCGTCATCTTTAATATTGTATCCTTTGCCTGGGCCGGTTTTGGGGCTACCTTTGGCCCGCTGATGATCTTCTCGCTGTTCTGGAAACGAACCAACCGCGAAGGCGCTATTGCCGGAATGCTTGGCGGCGCTGGGATGGTCTTTATCTGGCGACTGTTCATCAAGCCAATCGGCGGCGTTTTCGGAATTTACGAACTACTACCCGCCTTCTTAGTATCTTGCGCCTTTATTGTGGTCGTTTCACTACTGACCAAAGAACCATCCCAGGAAATCCAGGATGAGTTTGAGCAGGTTAAAGCCGCTTCAATTAATTAATGATCCTATGATTTAAAACAAAAAGCCAGCTTTCAGCTGGCTTTTTGTTATGGCTTATTTTGTCACGAAATTTTATTTAGCGACAAAACTGGTACTCTTTCATTGTTCCATTGAAGGGCTAGCGTCTGTTCATTATTCTCAAACTTGTGACTTCTGCTCAATCTCAGTGACACAGGTGGATTTGATGGTTTCCACCAAAAACTGTAGGGCATCAATCACATGGGGGCGAATATCACCACCGATGAGGACAAGCATAATATCGTCGCCCAGGTCTAACTGGCCTTCATTGAGCCAGACCCGGACGTGGAAAATGCCGTCCATTTTTTTGGTCGCTTCGATCGCCGCCGCCACCTTGCTGGCATCATAAAAGAATGCCATCCCGGTAACCAACGATCCATCATCGACACCCTCTCGCACCTTGGCTTTGGGGGTTTGGCGGACGGTACCATTATGAACCAGATACATGCCTTCCTGTAAGGCTTGGGGATCATTTTTTGCTTCTTTTAACCAGGCATCAATCGATGGTGCCGTTTTTTTGGTATTTTCATTATCCATTCACGTCTACTCCTTTACTCTTTTTTACTCTTTTTTTCTCTTTTTTACTCATTTTTACTCATGATGCATTCCTGAACAAGTAACGATATGAACAGCCCTGCTCATTTTTTTGATGTTTCTAAGCGCTTGGAGCGATCCCTAAAATCTAAGCATCACAATACTCTACTTTATCATATCAAACGAGAATCTCAAAGAATTTGTTGCCGATCTTAGTCCCTTCTGGTTTGCTTTTATAAATGGTATTTGGTATCATAGGAATGAAACAGCGTACAAATTTTAAAAAAGGCGGATATAAGCATGAGCACAGCATTAAATAGATATGAGGCACCACTATTAATTCTTAATTTTATGTTCCCAAATGTTAAATCGCGGAGCTTGCCCAATGGATAATCAGGAACCCAAGCACCAGCGACGACCCCGCTACAAAGGCACCCACCCCAAAGCCTACAAAGATAAGTATAAGGAATTGCAGCCAGAAAAATATGCCGATACAGTCGAAAAAGTAATCCAAAAAGGCAGCACCCCAGCCGGTATGCACCGTTCCATTTGCGTTGATGAAATCCTCGAATTCCTGGCGATTAAACCGGGACAAACGGGATTGGATGCGACCCTCGGCTTTGGTGGCCACAGCCAGGCGATGCTTAAATGCTTGGCGGGTCAGGGTCACCTCTACGCCACCGATGTTGATGCCATCGAGCTGCCCCGCACAGCGGCGCGTCTTGCTCAGGCTGGGTTTGGACCAGAAATTCTAACCATCCGTCACCTCAATTTTTCCCAGATCGATGAGCTTGCCCGCGAATCCGGACCCCTGGATTTTGTACTGGCCGATTTGGGGGTATCTTCGATGCAGATTGATAATCCCGAGCGCGGCTTTTCCTTTAAGTTTGAAGGCCCCTTAGACCTGCGCCTGAATCCCGAAAGAGGCATCTCGGCGGCCCAGCGGTTAAAAACCATTTCCCAGGATGAGCTGGAAGGGATGTTTATTGAAAACGCCGATGAGCCCAATGCCGCAGCCATCGCCAAGGTCATGGTCGACCACCGAAACAAGGGTCTTGAGATTGCCACCACCACCCAGCTCCAGGAGATTATCAATGCCGCCCTCAAGAAAATCCCCGGCAGCAACAGTAAGGAAGCCCTTAAAAAAACCTGTCAACGCTGCTTTCAGGCCTTGCGGATCGATGTCAATGACGAATTTGAAGTCTTGTATGAATTTCTTGAAAAACTGCCGGATGTACTGGCTCCCGGCGGCCGGGTTGCGATCCTGTCTTTTCATTCTGGCGAAGACCGGCTGGTTAAAAAATCTTTTCAGCGGCTCTTTCGGGAAGGCGTCTACATTGAGGTGGCTCCCGGCCCACTTAAGCCTTCAGCCGAAGAATGCCATGCCAATGGCCGCGCCCGGTCAGCCAAATTGCGCTGGGCCATCAAAGCCTGATTATTGGGTGCTCCTGCATGGATTTGAAAATTTTCTGTAAATTATAAAAGAACCTGAAAATCAGGTTCTTTCAGACTGTAAATTATGATAACCCAGTACCGACAATTGTTACATCATGTTGTGACCGAGGGGTCAGACCCTCCGCATCGGAGCGGACACGGCATCGCCTGTCCGATTCCGCGGCGAACAACAGATTAATAATTGGTCGGTACGGTAGTTTAACGATAACCTCAAAGAACCTGGAAAATCAGGTTCTTTTTTAGGTGGTTTATAAATTTTCTGGTTTTAATGAATAATATAGGCAATATTGCCGGACTCTGCCCAGGCAGCGGCAAACTGATCGAGTCGATAGCGGACTCTTACCCCGCCATTGCTGGCAGCCGCCGGATCATTGATGATGATATAATCCGTGCCGTTTTCCTGCGTAAAACCGCAAACGACAATCAGGTGACCATAGGTTGACCGAATCGGTGCCCCATTAACGACCGGCAAATTTCCGCTAACCCCGGCGCTGTTTTTATAGGCTACTGCTACCACCACCGGATGTCCGCCAGCGATTTCCCGCTTCAGCCCCTCAATGGTTGAATAATCGACATAAGCGTGATAGCCAAAGCTTGCGGCATAGGCGGTATTAAAGGGCCAGTTACCGAAATCTTGATAGCCATAATCATAGGATCCCCAGGCGGCGGCTTCCGGCTGAACCGGAGTGCCGTAATAGTTTAAGATCATCGCCACGCTGGTCGGACTGCAGATCGAATCGGCGATTGACGGCTCGCGAACCATCTGTGATAGCTGCGGCACATTAAGAACCGGCAAATTTGATAAATCAGGATTATCGGTGAAAACCTTGCTAATCCCCTGACCAGGATTGGCATTTCGGAGCGCCACAGCAATGAGTCGCACCGTCGGTGTCACTCCGGTGGCGCCGGAATGCAAGATCACCCGATACTGGATTTTATTGGCGGTTTTGCCATTTTTGACCACCAGTGTATCGACATCAATTTTTGCCAGGGGGCTATCAGTATTGCCGATCCCGGAAGCCCGTTTGATGGTGGTTCCCCACTGACCAAAGGAGAGCCAGTCAGACCAGTTTTCGTTGGCTTGACCGCTGCCATCACTTTCACAGACTCGAGCCTCCACTTGAATCAGAGTTCCAGCCGGAGTATCCGTACTCCAGGACAGCACCGCTTTGGTAAAGGGGCTGGCATTAAAGACGTTCGAGGTATAGACTCCCGATTGGTGACCGGATTGCAACATAATTGCTCCATCGTCGGCATTTCCCGTAATCACAACCCGATCCAGTCCCATCGCGTTATCATTAAAATCGCTGCTAGTGGTCTGCGTCATCAGATTTCCCGGCACCGCTTTTCGCTCAATAAAGGGCTTATTCTGATCCACGGTTCCCCCCGGTGGATTTCCGCCCTTAGGTACGATGACAATATGGATGCCCTCCAACCGATAAGAATAACCAGCCGTTCCCGAACTTTCTCCATTTTTAGCCCAGCTCAACCAGCCCATGTTCTGAGCGTGAACCTGGTAATAGACATCAAAGCCCGCGGCATCAGCCCCGGTTAAATTAATTTGGATCGCTTCTAACCGGTAACTCAGTCCTTCGGTGCCGCTCATGGCACCGTTACTTTTCCAACCGCGGTCGGTCTCAGCTTCCCAACCGATATTTTGAATATGGGTTTGATAGGTGATCCCCAGATCATAGTCCGAGGCCTCCACCTTCACTTCAATGCCCTCCAACCGCAGGCTCCGGCCAGAGGTTCCGCTCATGACACCATCAGCAACAAAATCCTGCCAACCATCATTCTGGACATGAGTGCGATAACTGACACTAGGAGCAGTAGCCGCGATGACCCCCGACGGGAGTATTCCGGCAAAAAGACCCAGGCCAAGCAACATGACAAGATAACTTAATAACCTTTTTTTCATAATTTAACCTCACTTCTCGTAAACGATTTCAAATCTCTAGTGCTTTTTCTTTTTCTGGCTGTCTTAATTATTATCCTATTACTATACCAAATATGAAGCCGAAAAGCGAGTGATAACAAACGACCACAATGGTATCTGTAATTTTTAAAGAAACGACTTTAAATTTTTAGCTGCCAACAATGGAATTGGTTTACCGATGGATACCTCAACCCTTAGCAACTTCAGCCAACCGGATTATCAGGATATCTATGCAAACTCGTTTCCGGGGAGAGTATCATTGCCAGATAAACCGCTAATTCAAACACCGCCGCTTTATCGCTGTTGGCGACAACGGTTACCTCCATCAAGTACATTAATTCGCTATCATCTGTTATTAAGAAAAACAGACTTGCCGGTCAGATCATCAGGCAATCCTTTAGTTTATCCAGATCGAGGATTCTAAAAGAATTCTGGTAGTAATCCAGCAGCCCCTCGTCCTTCATCCGACCCAACTCCCGGCTCATGGCAGTGCGGGAAACATTCAGGTATTCGGCCAACTCGTTGCGGTTGAGGACAATATCAAAGCTGCGGCTCTTGTTTGTCTGGGACTCCTGAATCAGATAGGTGGCCAGCTTTTCGCGCATCCCTTTTAACATCAGCAGTTCAATTTTAGAATTCATCCGGAAGTTTTTTTCACCCAACAGCATCATCATATTCTGGATCAGCTGAAAGTGAAAATTACAGGCGTTGCCACAGGTTCTGATGATCCGTTCAAAGGGAATCAATAGAATCTGGGATTCTTCTTTGACACGAACACTCACCGGCGCGATTCTGGCTTTGGTACAGACTATCCCCTCCCCAAAAATATTGGCCGGCCCTAAAACATCCATAATCAGTCTGGTGCCGGCGGGGTTTTCTTTGATAATTTCAACCGCACCAGTAAGTACGATCCCGACAAAGCTGATTTGGCTGCCAGCCAGAAAAACATAGTCATCACTGCTGAATTTCCGGATATTGCCATTGATGCAGGTCATCAAAGTTGTATATTCATCGGCTTTAATATTATCAAACAAGGGACTTTTTTCAAGTATCCCATAAAATTTCTCCATCGCCATCCCTACTTTCTTCTATAAATAAACGCGCGACCCGATCCGCTGTCGGTTTTGCCTTATTATACGACAGCCCGTTTATTCCGTAAAGGTTCAAAATAAAAAAAACGCCTGCTAAGCGGGCGCTCAAAACTGTAATAAAACTACTAGCCCCGTACCGACAATTGTTACATCATGTTGTGACCGAGGGGTCAGACCCTCCGCATTGGAGCGGACAACAGCTTAACAAGGGTCTGACCCCTTGGTCATTGATATTGGTACGATGTCGTTTCTGTCTACCTTCTCCCCGGCTTACAGCGAAGCCAGATGGGCATTGAGTTTGTCAATCAGGGCATCGGCACTGGTACTGTGCACCTGGCAGGCTTCCTCGATGGTTTCCATTTGTGAAGAGGGGCAACCGAGACAATGCATCCCGATTTCTAATAAGATCGGCGCAAAACCACCATCTATTCTTAACAACTCACCAATTTTCATATCTTTCGTTACTTTTTGCATGGTAAAACCTCCTGAGATTTATTGTGAAAACAATAATTTATTTTTAACTTGAGCTTAGTATACCACAAATATTCTTATATTTTGTAGCTACAGCTACAATTATTTGCAAAAAAGCGGTTATAATGAACTTATCAAATCAAAACAGCGGCGATAAAAAAAGTCGCAATCTCAGGAGGACGAATATGAGCAAATTTTTAGGACCGATTCATTTTTGGGTCTATAACAAAATTCAGATACAAGAGGAAATGATCGCCGACATCATCGCATTATATGGAGAAGCGGCATCACAGCACCAGGACGAGCTGGACCAACGCTATGGCATTTCTGAAACCCGACCCTTAGAAGCCGTCATCGATGAAGGCAACATTCACGGCTGGCTCCAGATTAATGTCACCCGGTCAGAATATAAGCTGGCTGATAGTGTAACCGCACTGCTAAAGCAAGACCCCGACAACTACCAACTGATCGAAGCAATTTTTAGCGCCACCGGACGATCACTATCCCAGGCCAATCTGACCGCCGCCGCGGCCTATAAGCTGATCAGCGACAGTCTGTTGGATGGGATGCCCTGTGATCACGCCAATGCCCTGATCGCAGAAAGCGATGAACAAGTGATCTGGCAGCGCAACAGCTGTGTCCACAGCAAGACCTGGAACGAAGTCGGCGGCGACATTGCCGTCTATTATGCCCTGCGAGAAGCCCTGATTCGGGGTGTTCTGGAAAACACCGGCTTAGTCTATGAAAAAACTGATGCTGTCACCAGTGTCATTAGGAGGGAAAGTTAATGAACAGTATTGAATTAATGGTCTATGAACACACTAATATTATCCGGATGCTGGGCGTAGTCCGAGCCGCCAGCGCTCAGGTGATGAAAGGTGACCCCATCAATTACGATGACTTTGACCAGATGATTGACTTTATCGCTAATTATGCCGATGTCCATCATCATGGCAAAGAAGAAAAGTTTCTCTTTAAAGAAATGGTCGATCACCTGGGGAAGATGGGCACCAATCTGATTTCACACGGGATGCTGGTCGAACACGATTGGGGCCGTTTGTTTATTGCGGAATTAAAAGCCGCCTTGCTCCGGGTACAGGACGGCGATGATGAAAGCCGCCTGGATGTGATTGCCAATGCGATTGGTTATGCCAACCATCTGGCTCGCCATATCGCCAAGGAAGATACGGTCGTCTATCCCTTTGCGAAAAAGCAGCTGGCTCCGGAAATCCTGGCTCAGATCAACGCTCAAACCGATGTCTTTGAAGCCGAAGCCGACCAACAGGGGATTCCGGCTTACTATCTAAATATCCTGGAAGCGCTGGAGTCAAAATATCAATAAGACCCTAAGCAGTTGCTAAGCCACGGCAAACCCCAATTTATCATCATAGCGGTCAAGCGGATTTACCCAAAAACGAGTCCCCAACATGAAGTTGGGGACTCGTCTTGCGTGATGACGCGATTATTGATGATTCACACACACGAATCAGCTTGCCTGTTCATAGCTTACAAAGGTAACATAGTCGTATTCACAATCCATCCGAGATTCATCACCCTTGGGGATCGACTTAATTCCGCCAACCAGTTTACCGCCTCTTTCAAACGCTTCACTGAGCTTGCGGTGGAAGTCACGCGCATTGTTGCTTGTTACTATACTAATTTTACCCATTTTTTACCCTCCTGTATTTATTCAAAGTTTTCAACTCAGTATAACACAGGAACTTTGTCAAAAATAGCCATAATTCAACTGAAAACCTTTACCAGTTCAAACTTCTAAGGTTTCTTTCAAACATTTTAAACCGCGATGAGTGCCAGCACTTTTTCTATCCCATTTGCTGCTGAGGGAAAAGTTCTCATGCTATTGCACTGGATCGTTTTCGTCATCGGGTTGATATTCCCGGATTATTTTTAAATTCTTTTTAATAATTTTCTTCTCGCGATACATTTTTTCATCGGCATGGTTGATGATGGTGTCAATGTATTCATTGGAAGTACCGCTAAAGCTTTCAATCCCGTGACTGGCACTGATCAGGTAGCGCCGCTTTTCGGTCTCATTGATCGCTTCAAAATCTGCTACAATCCGTTGCCAGACGGCTTCGGCGCCGTTTTCATCGAGACCTTCAAAGATGATCAGAAACTCATCCCCGCCCAGTCTGGCGACAAAATCATTTTCGCGGATTTTATCCTTGATACTGTTGGTGATGGTTACGATCAGCTCATCCCCGACATCATGGCCGAGATAGTCGTTGACGTCTTTCAAACCGTTGATATCGATAAAGCAGACTGAGTTTTCACCATTGTTTTTCACGCTGTTTTTGTATAACTGAGTCAGTTTCTCAAAGCCGGTGCGGCGATTATAGACTCCGGTCATCGCATCATACTCAGAAAAATGTTTAATTTCATCGTTCTTAACCTTATTGACAGTCAATAACGCCCCCAAAAACAAAGACAGCATCAAGATCAGAAAATAGGCTATCAGATTATTTTTAAGCACCAGCAGCACGGCATCAAACAGGTTGCCTGTTAGCAGTTTTCCATCATCAGTATCCGGCGGAATATAAGAAACAATCGTCCAATCCTCTAAGCCCAGCGCCAGCGAATGGTCGCTATCGAGGGCAAATTTATCAGCAGTCAAAATTTTCGTATAATTAAAGACGCCGGTGTCAACTATCTGGGCGCCGCTTGCTTCCGACTGGATGGTCTGCCAGACATTAGGAAAGTCATTTTTAAAGCTCTCATCCCGCCGCTTATCGTCCATGAATGACCAGGCTTTACTGGTGTCTTGGCTGTTGTAAAGCCAATCGCCATCGGAATTGAGCATAAAAATTTCACCCTGGCTGGTGGAGGCAATTTTTTCCACTTCACGCAGCATATCATCGGCCGAATAATTCAGTACCACGATTCCCTGCAACTGGCCGCGGGCTCCATAATAGGTGGTAGCCAGCCGGATCGTCGGTTTAATGGGCTGCTCGATCTGATTGTTTTCCATATTTAAATCCAGTTTGGAAATATAAATCTGGTCATCGTCAAGACCAATTGCCTCAGTAAAATAATAGCGGTCGGCCTTGTTCTGAAGATCGTCACTATCTGTCAGGGTGGCACCGGTATCGCTATAATTGACCCGGATCACTTCATCGCCATCCCCATTAATAAAGCGGATCTGATCATAAATCATTTTCCGGTTGGCAAAGGCCAGCCAATGATCCTCAACATCGGAATAGTCGCCCCGACCGCTGTCCCCCATTGCTAAGATATCGGTAAGGTATAAGAGATCGGTCGTCAGGCGATTGACCTTATTGGCGACGATCGTTTTTTCGACATCGACCAGCAGTTGTTCCTGGCTCATGATTTCATTTTTTAGAACCGTGTCCGCATTAATCTGGATCACCAGTGTAATCAGAAAAAACACCAGGCTGAGAATCAGGAATAGTCCCAGGGTATAGAGCATTGTTTTTTTCGTATCTTTGTTAATGGCTTTATCAATCAAGGTAAAACTCCTTTTGTTTAATCAGAAATAAGTTTGATGTTATTTTACCCTATTCAAATCTCTAAAACAAGGGTAGCGCGATGTTTTTGCGGTGAAATAACTGAAGTTCCTATTTTAAAAATCTGCTGGGGCGGGCTAGTCGGTACCTAAACAGTTCTTTTAATTCGGCGATCCGGTTTCTGGCTTGTTTCCATGCTGCGATCAAGTTTAACTGAAATACTTCGAATTATCATTCTTAGTTGCAAAATTTTCATTCTTAGTTACAAAATTTGGTTGAGTTAATCGCTCTGGCCTGTTAAACTGAAGCGGGTATCTCTAATAAATCAAAAAAGCCTGAGTGCCAAACTTAAATTCAAAAGGAGCACATATGTTGAATGATACGACCAATAATTACTTGAAAGCCTGCGAAAACTGGCGGCTCAAATTTCTGGAAATGGACAAACAGCAGCTGCTAGAAAAACTGCCAGAAATCAAACGGGAAGCCGACTATCTGACCTTGAAACTGTTCGATCGCAATTTTGGGATTCATAGCGAAACCGGAAAAATCGTCAGCCTCGAAGATCTTCAGCCGGCCGAGATCATCAGCCAATTGAATATTTATACCCTATTGGGATTTGTTTCACCCCAGGCTCGGTTACTCGATAAATGGGTTCCCTTTAGAGAGCTAAGCGGTGCCTCGCCCTTTACCAGAGCCTTTGAGAATCATGTCCTGATTCCCTTTGCCCTGACCTTCTCGGGACAAACTGAAAAGTTAACCAAGGCCTACCAAGCGCTGGGCGGTTCGACCCTGTCTCACTCGGATGCTGGCGGTCTGCTTAATGCCTTCGACTGCATCCCCCTCAAATTTCATTTCTGGGATGGCGACGATGAATTTCCTGCTCAGGCTAATATTCTTTACGACTATAGCGCCACCGATTTTATCCATGTCGAAAGCACTGTCAGTATTGCCATGGAGGGCATTGAGCGGCTCGCCAATGCGGCTCAACTTGAGATCAAGGGACCAATTTTTAAAATGTAGGCCACACCAAAACAAAGCCGTTCCTCCCGAAAGGGAAGGACGGCTTTGTCTCATTTGCGAACATTATCCTTAATCATACTGTTTTTTTGCTGGCAAAACAGCTGCTGTTTTTTTACCAAGCTACGCTATCTTAAACAGGCTTTGATCAATTTGATCGTAGAGCGCCGGATATTCCGTGCCCACATTGGGTAGGATCGTCCAGGGCAGTGCTTTAGAAGCCCAGTCAATATAGTCATAAAACTCACCCAGCGACTGTGCCGGATTGGAATTTTTGTCCGGATTAACGGTTTTGGCCTGGTCAATCGATTTGATCAACAAGGCTTGCAGCTCCGGGTTATGGTCTACCATTGCGATTAATTCGGCGGTGATCGGCTCATGGACGGGGTTCTCCGCCCTATACGACAGGGGTTGACAGCACTAATAAACTGACAACCAGAAACAGTGACAATAGTCTTTTTATTCTCTGCCTCCAGAATAAATTTGTCCCGCGTTTTTGTGTATTAAAACTATTACCCATATTACCACAGACTATCTCGCTAATCAAAAAATAATAAGCGGATTCTCTGATCCCTTACCAGCGTCACACTTTCCCAACTGGTGCCATATAAATGACAAACTCATCGTCGCCATCGATATTAAGCAGCTGATCAGCTGCTGGTTGATCGTAGGCGGCAATGGCACAGGTTCCCGCTCCGATGGCTTGGCACGCCAGATAAAGGTTTTGGCAGACATGTCCGGCATCTAGCGCAATGACCTTGTAGGAGGCCTGGCCATAGCGCCATTCCATCCGATAAGGAATTGCTGTCCAGATAAAGGTAACCGCCCCTGATCCGGCAAACTGCTGATTTAAGGCCGCCTCAATCGTCTTTGCTTTGAGTTGTGGCGGTGTTGATTCGAGCACTAATTGATGCTGGGACGGCAGATAGCGGTAGATTCCCGGTTCCAGGCCGTCGACATTAAAAACGGCCAGATAAGTTTCCAGGGCATGCCGATTTCCCGCCGAGGGAACCGTCCGCAGGGCATTTTTCTGGCGCCACTGGCGAACCCCCTGGGTCGACCACAGCAAAAAGGACAATTCGTCAAGAGAGATCGCCTGATTGTTAAATCGACGCCGCGATTCGCGCTGTAAAATCGCGGTTTTTACGGACAAATCCCCGATCTTTAAGGCTTCCGGCGCAGTCAGGGCGATTTTCTTTGCGTCTGCTAAAGATGGTTTTTCAATCGGTGGGGCTGGAACGCCGATGTTCTGATCGGTGTGGCGAAAATCGGTTTGCTGGCGAATATCGTCTTTTAAGAAATACTTTGAGCTTTTAATATTTTCATTTTTCATCATTTTCTGCCTTTCATTTTCTCATGGATAAGCAATTTTTCTGATTGCATTCTCTATTATTTTACCCTATCAGAATAATTTAAGCAGCAATGAGAGAAAAAGCTTAGCTTAATTGTTATGATTTCTCATTTAAAAGGGGGCTTCTGAGAAAGTTCGACTCCTTTACAAAGGTTCTAATCACGCACCAACAGAAAAAGAGACCAGCATGCTGATCTCTTTTTTGCTCATCCTCCGCCCACTGGCGGAAAAATCAATACCCTATCACCATTTTTCAAGCTACTTTCAAGCCCAGCCAAGGCATCGATCACACAGCCATTTACAAAAACAGCAATACCCGGATTAAGCGCTTCGCTGTTAGCAAATAGTCGCTTATTTAATACTGGCCCATAGCTACTGCAAAGTTGATTCAGGGCATCCCCAACAGTAGCCCCTTCAGGAAGGACAATGGTCTGGTCTTTTTTTTCACCCATCAGGGCTTTTAAATCCATGATGGTGGTAATTTCAACGGTAATCATCTTGTTTATTTTCTGCTTCAATCATTTTATAACAGACCTCGAGCTTCAAGCAGAGCGGCAGCTTCCGGCAGGTCAAGCTCGGCCAGTTTTTGCTGGCTGGGTACTCCGTCCTGAGCCCAGTTTCGAGCTTCATAATACTCGTTAAGCATCAGATCCAAGTCTTCCTGAGAAATTCGCTGGCCAGAGGAGCCACCTTCTTTGATGGTTTCATCGATGATTCGCTTGGGAAAGGTATCATCCGCCCGAGTAAAACCGGCTGAAATATTGTAGACACGAGCCAGGTTATTGACCCGCTCCCCGACCTTACCGACATCTTCTTTAGTCAGAGCCAGTCCACTGGCACTGCTGACCAGATCGGCGGTGTTTTGCTCGGCAATCGCCGGAACCGCCATATCCATCAGAAAACCGCACATCGTCGGGCAGTCGGTGGTGGCACAGCGGATATCCTGATTCCACTTGGTCAGCCAACCCTTGCCGGCTACGGCAAAGCGGTCATAGGCCTTGGGCACCGGTATCCCAAAGACTTCCTGAAAGGCGTAGCCGCGGTTATGGTCAGCCCCGGTATAGCTGGTGGCAAAATTAAGGCCATGAGCCTTAGCTCCGCGGGGATCATAAGCCGGTAATTCCAACCCCTTGATGTGCATCGCAAAATCTCCGGCGTCTCCGCCGATCTTTTCGGCCATAATTCGGGAGCCGTCACAAAGCAGCTCACCAATACCCGCTCGTCGGAAGGCGATTTCTTCAATCAGCTGGGTCACTGCCTGATGATTGCCAAAGCGCAGATCAATCCCATTGGTGTCGGCAGCTGAGAGCATCCCCCGCTCGAAGAGCTCCATCGCAAAGGCGATGGTAACTCCCACCGACATGGTATCCAGGCCATACTTATCGCAGAGCATATCATTATAGATAATGCTATCGACACTTTCAACGCCCACCACACTGCCCAGGCTGTAATAGGTTTCGTATTCGGGATCTGACATCCCTCCTTCGTAGCCCTGACCCTTGGCCAGTTTAAGCTGAGTACAACCGACCGGACAGCCATAGCAATGTTCATTGCCCTTGTTGCGGCTGAGGCTTGCTTCCACCCCAATCGTTTCCGAATAGTCTTTTTCACCGGTGTTGCGATAGTTTTCAGAGGGAAACATTCCCATCGCAGAGGTGACATCAACCACCATCGGAGTGCCCAGTTTGGAAAACTCTGGATAAAGCACCGGGCTTTGTTTCATCGCATCCAGCATGAACTTTCGAGCCGCCGAAAAGGCTTCAGGATTGGCAATGGGAACCTCTTTCGTTCCTCTTATGGCGATGGCCTTGAGATTTTTTGAGCCCATCACCGCGCCTACCCCTTTACGACCAAAGGCTCGGCGCTCATTAATAATCGCCGCCATCTTCGACAGATTTTCGCCAGCTTGGCCAATACAGGCAATCCGAGTATTCTGATCGCCGACATCCTGCTTGATGATCGTCTGAGTAATCTGCGTATCCATTCCCCAAATTTTTTCTGCATTTTTGATCGACACCTTATCGTCCCTGATATGAAGATAAACCGGGGTTTCTGATTGCCCCTCAATGATTAGCACGTCGTAGCCGGCAAATTTCAGTTCAACTGGAAAGTAACCGCCAGACAAAGACATTCCCACTGCACCGGTCAAGGGGGATTTGGTGGTTACCGCTATCCGGCTAGCACAGGGGGCGGCGGTACCGCTCAAGGGACCCGGTGCAAAAATCAGCTTATTATCGGCTCCTAAAGGATCGACGTCGCCGGGCACCTCATCAAAGAGATATTTCACCCCAAACCCCGCGCCACCAATATAATCTCTGGCAATCTTTTCCGGCAAGTCTTCAACTAATACTGTTTTTGTGGTGAGATTCACCCGCAATACTTTTCCCATATAACCGCCCTGAAACATTTCATTACCTCCTTGTAATCTGAAAATGATCAACCACGTCATTTCCGTACTTGTTTATAATCAGGTATCTGACAACGTTATCATATCACTTTAGGAAAATTTAATCAATATACCCCGTATTATTCACAAAAACATAATAAAACCCGTCAAAGCCCATGAAACCGTAGCTTTCAGCGATTTTTCAATTTCACCCATTGGGTGAGAACAAAAAAATAGAAAAGAACCCCAATTTCTGATAAAATTTAATTGCAAAACCAAAACCATCAGAGAAAAGGAGTTCTTTCAATGACAAGTTTAAACGATTATGCAGTAAATTTCAACAAAAAACTGAAAGTGAGTTTTAATGGCGGGGATCTTTCATCCGATGCCGGTCTGCTGATTCCCCGGAGCTTTGACGAATCACTTGGTTTGAGTCGTCTGATTGAAGCGTATTTCCCACAAATAGGAAAGCACTGTCATTCTACAGCGGATGTGATCAGACAAGTGATCTATACCACCAGGCCATACTTATCGCAGAGCATATCATTATAGATAATGCTATCGACACTTTCAACGCCCACCACACTTAAATTAGTATA